>NZ_JBWYIU010000003.1:0-254545 GCF_056783995.1 Acinetobacter sp. ANC_7588
GTCAAAAGATTGAAGACACCACCATGGGCTGGCGTTTTATCAACCCGAAGCTTAAAGAAATGTATGGTGTTGAAACCATGCCGCAAACGGCTGAAAACGTGGCTGAACAGTTTAATATTAGCCGTGCTGATCAAGACCAATTTGCTTTAACCAGCCAACAACGTACGGCTGCAGCGCAAGCACGTGGTTTCTTTGATCAAGAAATCGTGCCTGTGACTATTCCACAGCGTAAAGGTGATGCGGTTGTGGTGGCAAAAGATGAACATCCTCGTGCAACCACCCTCGAGGCCTTAACCAAGTTAAAACCTGTTGTAAAAGCAGACGGTACAGTAACCGCAGGTAATGCATCAGGCATTAACGATGGTGCTGCTGCGATTCTGATTGCTTCTGATGCAGCTGTAGAAAAATATGGTTTAAAACCTCGTGCCAAAGTGATTGGTGCAACCACTGTTGGGGTTGAACCTCGCATTATGGGCTTTGGTCCGGCACCTGCGATTAAAAAGTTATTGGCTCAAACCGCTTTAACACTAGAGCAAATGGATGTGATTGAGCTGAACGAAGCGTTTGCAGCACAAGCATTGGCATGTACACGTGACCTAGGTTTAGCCGACGATGATGCGCGTGTAAACCCAAATGGTGGTGCAATTGCACTGGGTCATCCATTGGGTGCATCAGGTGCGCGTTTGGTGACGACTGCTCTCAACCAACTAGAGGCAACTGGTGGCAAATATGCATTGTGCTCTATGTGTATCGGTGTGGGTCAAGGCATCGCTTTAATAATTGAAAAAGTTTAACAGCAATTTTTGGACAGACGCTTTATGGTGAAACACATGATGAAGCGTAATAGGGATAAGTTATGAGTCAGTTATATGCAAGTTTGTTTTATCAGAATGATGTAAATATCATATTTAGTGATGAAGCACTCGTAAAATATATGTTGCGTGCAGAGGTTGCACTGGCTCAAGCTCAAGCTGAAGTTGGTGTTATTCCCTTAATTGCTGCTGAAACGATTCAACGTGTTGCAGAACAAGAAATTCATTCCATTATTAATTTTGATCATTTGGCACAGTCCAGTGGTCTCGCTGGCAATATTGCAATTCCATTCGTAAAGCAATTCACTGCTGCTGTGAAAAAAATCAATGAAGATGCTTCTCGTTATGTGCATTGGGGTGCGACCAGCCAAGATATCATTGATACGGCCTTTATGCTGCAAGCTCAAGATGCGTTACAGCTGATCGAAATGCAACTTATCCAGGCTATTCAGGCAACTAAAAAACTGACGATTCAATACCGTGATCAGGTGATGATCGGACGTACATGGTTGCAACAAGGTTTACCGCTTACCTTTGGACATAAAACAGCACGGTGGCTCTCTAGTTTAGATCGAGATTTAAAGCGTGTTCAGCAGTTACAGCAACATGTCTTAACAGCGCAGTTAGGTGGTGCGGTAGGTACTTTAGCTTCATTAACTGAATATGGTTCGGCTGTAGTGAGTACCTACGCACAAAAACTTGGTTTAAATACACCCGTATGTACATGGCATGGGGAACGAGATCGTGTAGCCGACATTGCACATGTACTTGCAACGATTACAGGAAACTTGGGCAAGATGGCCCGTGATTGGTCACTCATGATGCAAACAGAAATTGCAGAAGTGTTTGAACCGAGTGGTGCTGGGCGTGGAGGGTCATCGACGATGCCTCATAAGCGTAATCCTGTTGCAGCTGCTTCAATTCTAGCCGCTGCAAATCGCGTCCCTGCATTAATGTCAAGTATCTACCAAAGCTTAGTACAAGAACATGAACGAAGTTTAGGTGCATGGCATGCTGAATGGCTAGCGTTACCAGAGTTATTTCAACTGACGGCGGGCAGTTTAAGTAGAGCAATCGATGTATTTACGGGATTAGAAGTAGATCCTGAAAATATGTTCAGAAATTTAGAGTGCACGCAAGGATTAATCATGGCTGAAGCACTGATGATGTCACTCGCACCTCAGATGGGTCGATTGAATGCACATCATCTTGTGGAAGCTGCTTGTAAGCAAGCAGTTGCCGAACAACGACACTTACTCGATGTTGTACAAAATAATCCAGAAATATTAGCTATTTTTGATCTAGATCAACTCCGTCAGATTTTTAATCCGCAACATTATCTAGGAAATACTCAAGCACAAATAGATGCGGTACTAGAGAGCGTTCAAGGAGGTACACCATAATGACATTAATCAATAATCGTAATGGTCAGCAGCTTGCGGTCTATCGTTTTGGTGACGATACAAAACCAAGCATCATTTTTTCAAACTCACTGGGCACTGATCATGGCATGTGGCAAGCCCAAATTGATTATTTTTCCAAAGATTATGATGTGATTTGCTATGACACACGTGGTCATGGAAGAAGTAGTGTCATTGAAAATACCACAATCATTGATTTGGCCAATGATGTCCTTGATGTACTCAATCATTTCTCTATAGAAAAAGCGCATTTTTGTGGTATCTCCATGGGGGGAGTTACTGGGATTCAATTAGGCATAATTGCACCAGAGCGTTTTAACTCTATTACCATTGCAAATTCAGCAGCAAAAATTGGAAATGCCGAGGCATGGTTGAGTCGTGCAGATGCGGTTGAACAAAATGGTTTGGCTGATATCGTCAGTACTACACATACGCGTTGGTTTAGTGAACAATTTGATTATTTACACGATGTGACAGCTCAAAAAACCATTCAGAGTTTGTCTGTCACTCAGCCTAAAGGCTATGCAGCCTCTTGTCGTGCTTTAGCTCAGACGGATTTACGCAATCAACTTGGAAAAATTATTGTGCCTTGTTTGGCATTATGTGGCGGCTTAGATCCTGTGACCACAGTGAATGATGGTGAGTTTTTAAAACAACATATACCTGACTGTCAACTTGCAGTCATAGATGCATCGCATTTATCCAATATTGAGCGACCAGTTGAATTTAACCAAGCATTGCTTGCTTTTATTCAGTCTTAAGCACATCTGAACATCAAATAATTTCAATTTTAAAGAGGAATAACCTCATGAATGATGAAGAACGTTATAAGCAGGGGCTAGAAGTCCGTACTGAAGTCTTGGGTGAAGCCCATGTCGGGCGTTCACTTGAAAATTTAAACGAATTTAATGCTGATTTTCAAAACTTTATTAGTCGTTTTGCATGGGGTGAGGTTTGGTCAAGACCAGGACTGCCAAGACACACACGTAGTTTGGTGACGATTGGAATCTTACTTGCATTGGGGCGTGAAGCAGAGCTCAGAATGCATATTCGTGCTTGTTTCAACAATGGCGTTACCAAAGATGATCTTAAAGAATTATTTTTGCATGCGTCTTTATATGCAGGTCTGCCTGCAGCCAATGCTGCAATGCATATGGCAGAAGAAGTATTTGCAGAGTTAGGCATTTCGCCTGAGAAAATTAAATAAACGGACGATATTTTAAATTGAATAAGGAGAGGTTCATGTCTCAAATTCTGATGGGTGCTTATGCACAGCGAAATACAGATGATCATCCGCCAGCATATGCGCCGGGATATAAAACCAGTGTATTACGTTCGCCGAAAAATGCACTGATTTCGATTGCGCAAACATTAACCGAGGTTACTGCACCTCACTTTAGCGCAGACTTATTGGGTCCTAAAGACAATGATTTAATTTTAAATTATGCAAAAGATGGTTTACCTGTTGGTGAACGCGTCATTATTCATGGTTATTTACGTGATCAATTTGGTCGTCCTGTCAAAAATGCTCTGATTGAAGTATGGCAAGCAAATGCCTCAGGACGTTATCGCCATCCAAATGATCAGTATGTGGGAGCTATGGACCCTAACTTTGGTGGTTGCGGTCGAATGCTCACAGATGAAAATGGATTCTTCATTTTTAGAACGATAAAGCCAGGACCTTATCCGTGGCGTAACCGTATCAATGAGTGGCGTCCAGCACATATCCATTTTTCTGTGATGGCAGATGGCTGGGCACAGCGTTTGATTTCCCAGTTTTATTTTGAAGGCGATACATTAATTGATAGCTGTCCAATTTTAAAAACTGTTCCTTCAGAACAACAGCGAAGAGCTTTAATTGCGCTCGAAGACAAGAGCAACTTTATTGAAGCAGATAGTCGTTGCTATCGTTTTGACATTACTTTACGTGGTCGTCGTGCGACATATTTTGAAAATGATTTGACTTGATAGGGAGCATCAGGATGAATGGCTGGAAATTTGAAGAATTACATGAAACACCATCTCAAACAGGTGGTCCATATGTCCATATTGGATTAATGCCTAATCAAGCTGGTATAGAAGTATTTGAGCATAGCTTCAATAATCAAATGGTGAAAGATGGCACTCAAGGTGAACGTATTCGCCTCGAAGGGCAAGTTTTTGACGGTTTGGGTTTACCACTTCGCGATGTACTCGTAGAAATTTGGCAAGCTGATGCCAATGGTGTTTATCCAAGTCAGCAGGATACGCAAGGGAAGCAGCCAGATCCAAACTTTTTAGGTTGGGGTAGAGCGGGTGCGGATTTTGACACTGGTTTTTGGAGCTTCGATACGATCAAACCAGGTGCTGTTCCTGGACGTAAGGGTTCACAGCAAGCACCACATATCGCGCTGGTTATTTTTGCGCGTGGTATCAATTTAGGTTTACATACTCGAGTTTACTTCGAGGATGAAGCTGAAGCGAATGCGAAAGACCCAATTTTGAATGGTATTGAGTGGGCGCCACGTCGTCAAACACTCATTGCTAAGCGTGAAGAGCGTGATGGTCAGATCGTTTATCGTTTCGATATTCGTATTCAAGGTGAAAATGAAACAGTATTCTTTGATATTTAAACTTTGAACAAGAAATTAAAAAGGTCAGTGATTTCACTGATCTTTTGTTGTTTCTATCAATAGATTTTGATGAAACAACTTATCTTAACAATACAAAGTTATATATCCGTGAGCATAAATTATTGAGGTTCTTTTTGTAAAACGACATATGGTGTATTTACTACGGATCTTTGTTTTAACTTATAGATGATCAAAATGGCAATAGCTGCTAAAACAAATGCAAAACCAAAATTTCCGTACAATTCTAAAGGCGAGTTCCCTAGGTCTAAAAAGTATCCCGCAATGATTGGAGAGAAAATACCACCAAAACGACCAACACCAGTTGCAATCCCCACGCCTGTTGATCGTACATCTGCCTCATAGAGCTGTGTAGAAATGGCATAGATTCCAGCTAAACAGCCATTAATAAAGAATCCTAGCGTTGTGGCAACGATGATTAATATATTTAAATTATCTGTATTGTTCACAAACAATAAAATACATACGTACGTGAGGATTAAAAAGGCAATTTGATTGATGTATACGCTGACTTTAGAACTAAGAACACCAATGATAAAACTACCTAAAATACCACCCACGCTGATCATCATGGCAGTTTTAATCGATAATGAGTTATCTAGACCAGAACTATTGAGAATTTTAGGTGTCCAGCCCATCACGAAATAAAAACCAAAAAGAATAAAGAATATAGAAACCCATAATACAAGGGATTTAACTAAATACTTGTGGTTAAATATTTCTACGTAAGAAGACTTTTGATTTTCTTTGTATGCTTTAGGGAGTGTGAGAATTGGTTTTTTATGCATTTTAGAGAAAATTTGATTCAATTTTTCCAAAGCATGTTTTGGTTGTTTTAGTAATAAATAATCGATCGATTCTGGTAAAAATTTCAATGAGCACAGAAAAGCAAATGTAGTAACGAATCCACCAATTAGAAATACTTGTCTCCAACCGATACTTTCTAAGCTATATACAGCAAGTAGTGCTCCGCTAATTGCTCCAATCCCATAACCGGCAGATAATATACCAACACTAAAACTTTTATATTTAGTCGGAGAATATTCACTGGCCAAAATCATAGCACTGATTTGAACACCACCAATACCAACACCAGTGAAAAATCTGCACAGAACCAATTGTTTAAAGTCGGTGGCAAATGCAGATGCAAACATGCTCAGACCACAGATTAATAGACAAAGGTTAATTAAATTACGTCTACCGATTTTATCTGCGAGAGGTGCAAGTAAAAATGAACAGACGGTCATACCAATTAAACCAGCACTAATTAAAGTTCCTATATTAGTACCAGTTAATGAAAACTCATTGGCAACTGAACTTGCCAAATAAGCCATTATCATGAAATCGAATCCGTCGATAATGTATAAAATAAAACAGAAAAAAACGACAAATTTTTGATATAAACTTATTTTGTCGTTGTCGACACAGTCCTTTAATTTTAAGATATCCATTCTTTTTTTAATCCTTATAGAACCATAAATGCAGCACTGGTTTTTGCTACTAGCTTTCCATGCTGCCAAGCTTCACTTTCAATGCATAAAATTTTACGTCCTTCTTTAATGAACCACGCTTTTGCCAATACTTCACCAACTTCACATGGTCTCAGGAAATCAATTGTTAAATTAATTGTGGCAGCTGGTTTTTCTGTTTGATTTAAGGCAGCTAAAATTCCCATTGCATCGTCAAGCATTGCGCAGATCATGCCTCCTTCAACACTTCCCCTAGGATTGGTAAAACTTTCAAGAGCAATATATTGAACTGAAATTACTCGCTTTTCCTTGTCCCACTGAAGTTGATGACCACCTAATAAATGATGAATAGGGGGTAAATTAGATAAAACTTGTTCGTCCATTGAAAAGTACTCCTTTTAATATTTATTTCACTGTAAATGCATCATAGATCACGGCTTTTCCGAGACGCATTGCACTTCCAACTGCAATTGTCTGATTTAACCATGCATATTTTTCTGAGCTAGTTTCAAACTGCATGGTTAACTTGAAGTAATATTGAGTGGGATTAACATCTTCGCCACGACTTAATTGTTCTAGTACTTGTGGTGAAGCATGGCGATAACCTTTAGTTTGTAAATAAATCAGAGCACCATCATCAGTTTCTAATAAATAGCGCGTATCTATATATGCCAAACCTTTGCTATCGACCTTTTGCCAATCTGCACCATTGTTAAGAATACGCCCCTTCAAACTTGGTCCAGAAAAAGTTCCTCCAGTGATTGGGATAATGCGTCTTTGCCCTAAATCTGAAGTTTTACCGAGTTCCCAAACTGGGGCTGTGAGTTCAACATTGAATGTCGCAAGGGGTTCAAGTTTTATGGGTTGTGGTGAATATTGGGTATTTGCCAAACTTAATGTAGTGGTGGTATAGACCAATAAGCCGATTAAATATTTCATACTTATTATCCTTAGAGAGGGTAGGGTTCCTCAGTAAAGAACCCTTTTGTTATTATTTAAATTTCCACGTGTAATCAATATTGATACGAGTTTCATTGGCTGGCTTAATATTGGCGGTAATTGGCATATCATTATCGTAGATCGCGTAACGCGCGCGTAAACCTAAATTTTTTAGTAGGCCATTTTGAACTATGTAAGCTAGATCAAAATCCAATTCATCTTCCGAAAAATCTGTACCACCCAACTGTGGTGCGTAAATATTGCTACCATGGGTATAGCGGGTCATAAAACGAAGACCTGGGATATAGTCTTTAAAATCGTATTCATAACGCAGGCTATAAACACGCTCTTTCGCATTCAAAAACTCACCAGTCCAAGTATCAATTGCTAGTCCAGTTTCTCCTCCAGTTAAGTACGGAAAAGCAGTATCTCCAAAGTGGTGAAATGTAGAAAAGATAAACTTATGGTTTTGGTGTTGAAGTTCTGAATGGCTATGAAGTAAATTATTGTCAACTAAACCTGCTTTAGCAGTCCCATCTTCATCGCTAATGTAGTAACGCAACTGTGTTGTAAAAGTGGATTGATTTGAGATTGGATATTTATAGGTTATGCCTAACAACGATTGGCGATATAAGTCGTTAACATCCATATGAAATGCAGTCAACCGCAATGGATTATGAGTCAAGTCATAATGTCCACCTAAGTAATACAAATAATCTGTTTCTTCAGAAATATAACGACCATTTACTCCAGAGATTTTTATAGCTTCATAATTTGTAGAATCACGTTGATTGACTTCATCAATATAGGATGCTTGGAGATCCAGACCTTGAATATCTTTAGATTGAACTGCAACACCTCGATACGTTTGAGGTAAAAGTCGTGCTGGAGAGCCGACTAAAACAGGAGTCATGGGTTGAAGAGTCCCTATACGTACCTCGGTTTCAGAAACTTTAGCTTTTAAAGTGACTCCAACTTCACCATATTGATCTGCAGGCTCATTGGTTTCCAAGGAACGAATTAAGTTTCCTGTACCTCCATATTTAGCATCAGCATCCAGTTTAAAACCTGCGGTCGCTAATAGATCTAAACCAAAACCAATCGTTCCATCGGTGAATCCAGATTGTGCTTTAAAGATAAATCCTTGTGTCCAGTCTCTTAATGCGGGGTATCTATTCTCAACTTTAAAGTCACGGTCAAAGTAGAAGTTACGTGCAGTTAATTCGACTTTACTTTGGTCGATAAAATTATTTGCAAATACTGGAGCGGTACATAATAGAAGTGGTGTGATCCATAATTTTTTCATCTTTATTTCATCCTGAAATAGTATTAATACATAGAGGTAATCTTTGTGTTATTTTCCTAAAAGTTCTCTTGCAACGATTTCTTTCATAATTTCATTGGTTCCCCCATAAATTTTTTGAACACGTGCATCGACATAAAATCGAGATATTGGATATTCCCGCATGTATCCATATCCCCCGAACAATTGCAGAAGTTGATCAATGACTTCACATTGGGTATCAGTGATGAAGCATTTCAATGCCGCAACTTCGCTTACATCCAATACTCCCTGTTGATAAAGCGACTTACATTTTTCGACAAAGGCTTCGGCTGCTAGAGTTTTAATTTTGGCTTGAGCGATTACAAAACGAGTATTTTGAAATTGTGCAATTGACTGTCCAAAAGCTTTACGTTCGAGGACGTATTCTTGAGTAATTTCTAAAGCACCTTGCAAAGCGCCTAATGCCATGAGTGAAATACTCAAACGCTCACGTGGAAGTTCTTGCATGAGATAGCTAAAGCCTTGACCTTCCTGACCTAATAATTGGTCTTTAGGAACTCTGACTTGGTCAAAAAATAATTCGGCAGTGTCTTGAGATTGAAGTCCAATTTTTTTTAGACCACGACCTTTTTTTACTCCATCTAAATGAGCATCCACCAATAAAATCGAAATACCTTTAGCTCTTGCTTGAGGATCAGTTTTAGCAACTAAAACTATGAGATCTGCATGTTGACCATTCGATATAAACGTTTTTGAGCCATTTACCACATAATGATCGCCATCTAATAAGGCTTGAGTGCGGATGGCTTGTAGGTCTGAACCTGCATTGGCTTCAGTCATTGCAATAGCTGTAACAACTTCACCGGATACCATTTTAGGTAACCAATATTGTTTTTGATCTTCACTACCAATATTCTGGATATAGGGTGAAACAAGTTCACTCTGACCACCGATTGCAACGGCTAACGCAGAGAAGCCCGCTCGAGCCGTTTCTTGAACGATCATTTGTGAATAATATATCGGTGCGCCGTAACCTCCATATTGTTCAGGCACATCGACGCATAAAAATCCATTTTGTCCAAGTTGATCCCAAACTTGTCGAGGCATGAGTCCTTGCTCTTCCCATGACTCATAATATGGGGCGACAAACTCTGCTAGGAAGCGTCGATAATTGTCCCGAAACAGCTCAAAATCACTATCTTTCTGCATAGCGTTATCCTAATTTTGAATGCAACTGTCTAAGCAGCGTTTGGCTAAACGCTGCTGAATAAAAAAGTTGAGTTAATTTCTAAGGGTTGGAATGCGAATAATGAGTGGATTATTGATGTTTTTTTCGTATAACTCTTCCACCATTGCTATGCGACGTTTCAAGATACCACTTTGATTGAGATTGCCTTTATCAGTGGTTTCTCCTGCATCAAGAAGTGGAGGTTCAATCATGAGGTAAAGCATCGAAACAGTGTTTGAACTACCTGTCGCATCTTTATTGAAATCAATTAAAAATTGCTTGAACCACTGTTGAACTTTAGGGTGTAGAAGCACCTCTTTAGCACTAACTAGACTTAAATCTAATCCTGCATACTCAGCGCAATCTGCAATTTTGGGAAATATTAAAAATCCAATCGCACTTAAATTAGAACCAGTAATACAAACATCTTGAATAAATCGATTACCTGTAATGAGAACTTTATTGCGTAAAGTTCCAACATTGACAAAGGTACCTGTATTTAACTTAAAATCTTCAGCTATACGGCCATCATACATGAGTCCCTGACTCGGGTCGGATGGATCCACTAATTTCACTGCATCCCCGGTGCGGTAAAAGCCTTCATCATCAAAGATGTCAGCTTGTTGTTCCATAGGTAGACGCCAGTAATGTTTCATGACATTTTTTACCACGAACACAAAACTCAAGTTTGTCACCATAAGGAACTAATTTCACTTCACAACCTGGAGCTGGATATCCAATGAACCCAGCCATTACTTTGGGACCAGTTGTAAACACACATGATGGTGCAGTCTCAGTCATCCCCAAACCGCTCATGATACGAATACGTTCCCCACAGTGTGACTGCGCAATTTGGTCAAGTCTGTTCCAACCAGCTTCTGATAGTGCAGCACCAGCAAAAAACAAAATTTTAACTCGACTAAAAAATTTTTCACGTAACTCAGCATCTTGTTCAAGTGCTACGGTTATTTCTTCCCATCCTTTAGGAACGTTTAAATACACAGTAGGTGCAATTTCCTTAAGATTCCTGATGGTTTCTTCCATCTTTCCTGGAACTGGCTTGCCGTCATCAATATAAATTGTGCCGCCGTTATATAATGCGATTCCTACATTATGACTGCCACCAAAAGTATGATGCCATGCTAACCAATCAACTAATACTGGGGGGGTCTCTTCAAACTCAGGGAAGGTCTGAAGCAGCATCTGTTGATTGGTACATAGCATTAGATGCGTTGTAGGTACCGCTTTCGGCATTTTAGTTGAGCCAGATGTAAATAGAAATTTCGCTATTTGATGTTCATCAATGGTCTCATAATGATCTTTAATATCACTAATTTCAGAGGAGAGGAGTGAAGAGAAAGCAAGGCAATTTTTCTCACCAAGTTTTCCAGAATTCGTAACGATCACAATATCATCTGTATCACAGCAATGTTCAATCGCTTTAGCAAAAGCTTGACCATCATTAGCAAAAACCAAACCTGGTGTTAGAACATCAAACACATGTTTGAGCTTGCCAAAATCTTTAGAAATAAGTGAATAGGCAGGAGAAATTGCAGAGAATGGAATTCCTGCAAGCATTGCTCCCATTGACAAAGTAAGATGCTCTAGATCATTTCCAGATAGAATGACAATAGGACGTTCAGTTGAAAGATGTGAATATTGTTTCAAACTTTGTGCAATACGCCATGCTCGATCTAATGTTTCTGCGTATGTAAGCTTAATCCATTCATCATCATGACCACGTTTTGCTGCGAATACACGATCGGGATGTGTTTGAGCATATTGAATTAAACGGTCAGTAATTTTTTGTGGGTATGGTTTAAGTTGTTCTTTTGGGGAAATATACAAAGTGCCATTTTTAGATTGAAACTCAATCTCGTGACTGCCTAATTTAACAAATCGCTCAGGATATTTATGCGTATGAACCGTCATATTCGACATTGTTTTCACTCCATGTATTTTTAGCTATTCTTTTCCAACGAAAAGAGCTGACTTCATGTCAACTCTTTGAGATATTCGTTAAATAGGGTAGTGACGAGTTTTGGTTTGCATGGTGATCCAACGCAGCTCAGTGAACTCTGCAACTGAGACTTTACTCCCAAATCGTCCATAACCACTTTGTTTCACGCCACCAAAAGGCATTTGCGCTTCATCATGAACGGTTGCACCATTAATATGACAAATACCTGATTCGATACGTTTAGCAACATCTAGAGCTAGGGATAAATCTTGACTAAAAACTGCTGCAGATAATCCAAATTCTGAGTCATTTGCTAAATCGATTGCTTCATCAACAGTTTTAAAACGTTGAACGGTGCACACAGGACCAAAAGACTCTTCGGCATAAATCTGCATATCTTTAGTGACGTCAACTACGATAGTAGGTTGCATCATAGCACCATCAATGCTTAAACCTAGTGGTAAATATGCACCTTTTTCACGTGCATCTTCAATTAAATTTTTGATTCTTGTTGCAGCTTTTAAACTTTCTAGAACGCCCAGGGGTTCTTGACTCTCAAGTGGATTTCCTGCTCTGATATTCTGAACTTTATTGATCAATTTTTCGATGAATTGGTCTGCAATTTTTTCATCCACAAGAACACGCTCTGTCGACATACAGATCTGTCCCTGATTGAAAAAAGCGCCGAAACTGATGGCATTAACGGCTTCGTCCAGGTCCGCTTGCTCCAATACAATGACCGGTGCTTTGCCACCAAGTTCCAGCAACACTGGTTTGAGGTATTTCGCTGCAGTTTCTGCAATTATTCGTCCTACATGCGTTGAACCTGTAAAATTAATTCTTTTAGTCAATGGATGACTGATTAAACGCTCTACAATCTGTGGAGCATCTTGCGGGGCATGAGTAATGACATTGACAACACCATCGCCAATACCTGCTTCATGAAGTACTTCCCCAATTAATCGATGTGTTGCAGGGCAAGCTTCAGATGCTTTAAGTACGACTGTATTCCCACAAGCCAGAGGCATCGCTAAGGCACGAGTGGCTAAGATAACAGGAGCATTCCACGGCGCCATACCAACGATGACACCACATGGAACGCGAACACCCATAGCGATATTGCCAGGAACATCTGATGGAATAATATTTCCATCAATTTGTGTAGTCATGGCTGCCGCTTCTCTCAGCATATTGGCAGCAAGATGGACATTAAAGCCATACCACGTCGCAGTTGAACCTATTTCATGTATTGCAGTTTGAATAAACTGTTCAGTTTTTTGATCCATCAAATCTGCAGCTTTAAGCAATTTTAAACGTCGGTCTGTTGGTGATAGAACAGACCAAGTTTTAAATGCTTCATGCGCTGACTCAATTGCACGATCAACATCGCTTAAAGTCGCTGCTGCACTCGTTGATGCGATTGAGCCATTAATTGGACTGATTCTTTGAAAAGTTTGTCCTGAACTTGCTGCAACAGATTGGCCGTGAATAAGTAACTGTACGTTTTGCATGGTGAATGTTTCCTTACATGTCCATCATGACGAAAAAAGTAGATTCTGCTTAAGCAGGACGTTTATAAGTTTGAAGACCTGGTTTGATTGTTTTGTCATCCAAGAATTGCTTCATACCTTGTGCACGACCACCTTCATCATCACGGTAGTTGCATTGATCCAGTTTGGCGTATAAGTAATCTTCGTTTTGCTCCCAAGTCAGCTCACGACAGCGCTTAAAACCATTCTTCGCTGTACGCAGTACAACTGGATTCTTTTCAAGCAAATTATTTGCCAATTCAGTTACTTCTGCACGTAATTGAGCAAGTGGAACACTCTTGTTCACTAAGCCCATATTTGCAGCTTCAACACCAGAGAAGGTTTTGCCTGTCATGATGTAGTACATAGAAGCACGATGACCGACTGTATCAGCCATAGCTTTGCTCACTAAGTTACCTGGAGGAATTCCCCAATTCACTTCAGACAAGCCAAATGTAGCTTCATCTGCTGCAATGGCTAGATCACATGCGACTAGTGGTGAGAATCCACCACCGAAGCACCAGCCGTTTACCATTGCAATCGTTGGTTTTGAATAAAAACGAAGTAAATGCCATTGCCAACGTGATGCATCACGACGAATTCGCTCTTGGAAAATTTCTGGCTGGCTGTCAACCTCACGGAAGTACTCTTTCAAGTCCATACCTGCTGTCCAAGAATCCCCAGCACCAGTGAGTACCAAAACACCTGCTTCTGGATCGAGTTCAAGCGTTTCAAGTACATCAATCATTTCTTTATTTAAGGTTGGACTCATCGCATTTTTCTTTTCTGGGCGATTTAAAGTGACCCAAGCAATGCCAGCTTCAACTTTTACATCAACAGTGGACCAGCGATTTTGATAAGACATGATAAGCTCCTTAGTGTTTGTTTTATGTCCTGTTGGAATTAAGATAATATCAGTTAAACTTACATACAAGTGTTTTTTTGAATTTTTTATAGAATTTTTATAATCTATTGATATTTAATAAAATAATATTTTAAATGAATTTTATTTAAAAAAAAATATTGATTATTTTATAAGTTTGGGTGATATTTTTTGAGTTGCCTGGACGGAGGCAATACATAGGATGTGTATTTTTTTAAAAGTATTTTAAAAGCTCTAAAAGGGACAATAAAAAATGGAACAAAGTGTAAGTAGTAAGACTAAAGCTACGCTTACACTCGTACTGTGTTTCGCTATCGCTGTATTTGAAGGTTTCGATCTTCAATCAATGGGCGTAGCAGCACCACGGATGCGAGCAGAGTTTGGCTTAGATAATACTCAAATGGCATGGGCATTTAGCGCGGCAATCTTGGGTACTTTACCTGGTGCATTATTAGGAGGTCGTTTCGCTGATAAAATTGGGCGTAAGGCAGTTCTATTGACCAGTATTTTAATTTTTGGAGTGATGTCAGTTCTAACGGCATATGCTTCTGATTATACACTGCTTTTAATCATTCGTTTCTTAACTGGCTTAGGGATGGGTGGCGCTTTACCAATGATGATCACCATGGCATCTGAGGCAGTATCAGAGAAACATAAAGGCATTGCAGTCAGTATTATGTATAGCGGTATTCCATTTGGTGGAATGTTGACATCATTCGTGGCAATGGGTTTAGCTGGTGATGCGCAATGGAGACATATCTTCTACATTGGTGGCTTCGCTCCAATTCTTTTAATCCCTTTGCTAATGAAGTATTTGCCGGAGTCTAAAGACTATTTAACAGCGACGAAGAATAAAACTTCTACCCCATTCTTTGAAGTGTTGTTTGCAAAAGAACGGCGTTTTTCCACGATTCAAATTTGGATCAGTTTTTTCTTTACGTTAGTTGTTTTATATTTTTTACTCAACTGGTTGCCACTATTGATGGGTGCACAAGGTTTAGGAAAAACAGAAGCGAACTATGTTCAAATTGGTTACAACATCGGTGGTATCTTCGGGTCGATTCTCATGGGAACTTTACTTGATAAGATTCGCATGAGTACTGTAATTAAATTTATATATATTGGCATCTTGTTATCACTGTGCTGTCTTGCAATCTCTCCAACTGTTGCTTTACTTGTATTGTCTGCTGTGGGTTGTGGTCTATTTATTGTAGGTGGGCAATCAGCGCTCTATGGATTGGCAGCGATGTTCTATCCAACAGAAATGCGTGGCACGGGTGTAGGCGCTGCAGTCGCAGTAGGGCGTATAGGATCTTTTGCAGGGCCCCTATTTGCTGGCATGCTACTGTCGTTAGGTTCTAGTTCAGCAATGGTCATTGGTGCAAGTATTCCACTGATTTTATTTGCAGCTGTTGCGGCTTTAATGCTTGTACGCAAGCCACGAGCAGAGCAGTCTGATGCTGTTCTAAATATAACTACACGTTAAACATATGTTAAAAGTATGATTACGACAGTAGTCATACTTTTGTTCATCTATTAAGGAATATAAAATGTCAGAAGTTAATCATTCGATTCCGACACTGAGCTATATAATTGCAAGGGTTGATCGTATTGTGAGTAAACTTTTAACTGAACGTTTAAAAGACTTAGATATCACCTTATCTCAGTTTACAGCATTGTCAGTTATCGCTGCGAAAGGCAATCTATCTAATGCAAAACTTGCAGAACGTTCATTTATTAAACCGCAATCTACCAATAAAATTCTACAAGATTTACAAAACCAGGATTGGATCAGTAGAGCTTCAGATCCCTCACATGGACGAAGAATTTTAATTAATGTAACGCCTAAAGGATTTGAAAAACTCGAACAATGTCGAAACATTGTTAATGAGATAGAACAAAAAATGTTAGATGGGGTAGATATCCATTTAGCTTATTTAATTCGAAACAATCTAGAGTTAATGGCAACCAATCTTCAAAAAATAAATATTGATGATACGAACTCATAATCACCTCAGTTATCAAAAATAGAATAGTGAATTTCCGGCCTAAAAGAGTCCTTTAAGTCAACAGAGATTGATATTCCAAATCTGACTCGTTAGGATCAATCATGATCAAAAAAATTGAGTAGTTATATGTCTTCAGGGCAGCAAGTGTTAATTGAACTTCGAAAAATGATTATTTCTGGGGAGATTGCAGGAGGTTCTCGTTTGGCTGAAATTCCGACTGCTGAAATGCTAGGTGTATCGCGTCAACCTATTCGAATGGCTTTTCGGCTTTTAGAGCAAGAAGGCTTACTCGTTAAAAATCCAACTCGAGGCTATACTGTTCGAGAAATTTCATCCAAATTAGTTCATGATGCGTTGCATGTACGTGGCGTTTTAGAAGGTCTTGCTGCAAAAACGCTTGCTGAAAAAGGCATGACGTTAGATCAACATCAAACACTTTTGAATTGTATTACGCAAATTGATTCCATATTCAATAAACCAGAATTAACAAGCGATGATTTAGAAACCTACCATCATTACAACACTATTTTTCACAATACTATTATTCAAGGCTCGGATAATGTCGCAATTGTGCAAGCACTCAGTAAAAACAATCAGTTACCTATGGCATCTGCACAAGCACTGACTTATGATAAAAATAATGCGCTGTCTGAAATTCGTCGTTTGCAATATGCGCATATCCAACACTGCTCAATATTCAATGCATTAAAGCAACAAGACTCAGCACGCGCTGAAAGTTTAATGCGTGAGCATAGTCATGTGGTTACTTTAGGGGAGACTATGCGTTCAATATTTCATACAGATGGGTCTATATAAAAAACCCTTCAATTAATGAAGGGCTACACTTGAAAATCTATCGATCCAAATTAAACATCAATGATAATTCGTTGAGATTTGGCTCTTGAGCAACAAGGTGTGAATTGATCATTTGCAGCTTGTTCCTCTTCAGTTAAATACATATCTCTGTGATCAATTTCACCTTCAACTACATTTACTAAGCAAGTGCCACAAATACCTTGTTCACAAGATAAAGGGATACAGATTCCAGCATGTTCTAAAGCTTGTGCTGCAGATTGATCAGCTGCGACATGAATACGTTGCCCTGTTTTTAAAATCTCAATTTCAAAACTGCCATCTTGACTGGTATCAATAGCTTGTGCGCTGAAATGCTCTTTATGTACTTGATGACTAGGCCATGAGAGCGTATCTGCGGTATGGATCACATAGTTCATAAAACCATCTGGGCCACATACATAAATATGATGATCGATATGAGGAGAGGCAAAGACTGTATTCAAAAGAATATGTGTTTCAGGTTCATCATCAATATGGATGTGGACGGAATCTCCTAGAGCCTCTAAATCTTGTTGGAATGCAATAGAAGCTCTCGTTTTCACAAAATACAGTAATTGGAAGGACTGATTATTGCGTTTAAGCTCTTTAGCCATTGCTAAGATAGGAGTGATACCGATTCCACCTGCACACAAATATGCATATTCTGTCTCAGGAACCAAGGCAAACAAATTTCGTGGTTCACTAATCTTGAGCTGCTGACCCTCACGAAGTTGTTCATGAATAAATTTAGAACCACCACGTGATAAAGGATCATTCAGGACACCAATGACGTAACGGTGCTGCTCTGAACTACAATTTGCCAAAGAATACTGTCTAATTAATTGATTACCTAAGTGCACATCAATATGTGCACCGGCTTGAAAAGCTGGTAATAATTCACCATGGGTGTTTACCAGTTCGAAAGATAAAATGTGTTCATTATGACGATAAATCTTCTGAATAGTCACATCCATGTGAGTATCGCTCCTTGGTAAAATGAAAAACTGATAAAATGTGGGTTTACTTTAAACAACATTCAAAGTTGTAATTTTCTGCTCATCATTCGTTTGCTCTAAGCTGATCAAGCGGTCTATTACTTTTCGAGATTGAACACCGCCTGCATCAATATTCAGCATCAGCAATTTACGATCAGGATGTCTCAATAAATTCTGTTGCTGTTGTTCAAGCATATCTAAATCTTCCGAGAAAATTTTGCCCTGTCCCTCACGAATTTGGTTAGTTAATTCGATGTTGTCGGGTTGGAAGTGTCGAGCCATTCCCCAGAAATACCAGTGAGACGTTTCCGTTTCGGGGGTAATAAAATCTACAACGATTGAAGACACTTTTTTATTTTCCGGTGCGTTGTAACCACCATGCCCTGCGTGGGCAACACCAACTTCAATATGAACATTGCTAGGTGCATGAAAGTGACAAATTTGCCAACGGTCTACTAGGACATCTGCAGCGAGATTATTACCTTTTAGAGCCATTTGCCAAAATGGAGGTGCATAAATGTTTTCCATATGACGTTCAGTCACAACGTGGTCACCATCAACACGAGTGGTTGGTGCAGCTTCATCGATTTCTTTTTGACCAATGCTGTTTGCATGAACATATGTTTCATGGGTGAGATCCATTAAGTTATCAATCATCAAGCGGTAATCACAGTTGATGTGGAATAGTCCACCACCATAGGCCCATTCTGGATTTTCAGCCCACTCTAAAGTTGGGAGTTGATCTTCACTTGCAAGCGATTGGTCTCCTGGCCATACCCAAATAAAGCCAAATTTTTCAATTGCGCGATAGCTTTTATTGCAAGGAAAGCCACGTACACGTTGCCCAGGCATTGAAACCGTTTTGCCGTCACATCCCATCACTAACCCATGATAACCACAGACCAGTTGACCATCTTCAACAAAGCCTAATGACAAAGGTGCACCGCGATGTGGGCAAAAATCTTCAACGGCATGTATTTGGTTTTCTTTTCCACGATAAAAAACCATTTTTTCACCGCAAATTTGTCTTCCTAGAGGCTTATCTTGTACTTCTTCAGGTCGTGCCGCCACATACCAAGCATTTTTTACAAACATGAGTTGATCTCCTTATCAATTGGATCCAATAATTCTATTTTATAGATAAAAAGTCAATAATAATCTTTAAAAATAAATATTTTGGATCCATTTTTGAGAGGGCATTTAAATAATAATTATTTTTGAGCAAAAATGATGGCAAATCACCATCCAAGAATATGGCGAAATCCATTCATTGTCAGAGAGGGGACGAGGGTTAATTCATTAAACAAAAAATGCTTAAACTTGATGGATTATTGGGATTTTATTTTTAGCTTCATTAGAAAATTAAAATTGACCTAATTTTTTCATTTGACGACGACGTCTCGTGAGCCCCAAGATTTCTTGGCGATCTTGAATTTCTTGAGCAGGATAAGGAAGCGTCTGTTGCAATGCTTGGAGTTGAAGATGACTGTTTTCAATGAGGAAGCAATCATGCTCAACTGGCCATGCACTGGTAATGGGTTTGCGTTTACGGGAATATTTCATGGTTAAATTATAAAATTTGAGAAAAGAATAGTGTAGATGCGTATCAAGTTAAACGACAAAAAATGTCGTAATGATTTAGAACACTAAGATTTTAAACCCTATTTTAATGAGAATCTTTCAACGTACTTTTAAGTCATATTAATTGAATAAAATTACCTAGATTTACACGGTTTACATAACATGTGGATTTTGAAATGAGTTGTTACGTTTCGTGCCATCCCTCTACTGGTTTTTAAGTTAATATTTTAAAAGTTAAAACTTAATAACACCAAGTAAATTAACAATAAAAATAAAGAAATAATCATTTCTGTAATGAACGATTCAATGAATAATCATCGGAATGAGTAAAAAATATGATGCTAATCGTGGTGTGTTTTGCTTTGGTCAGTTGCTATGCCGTATGGCGACTATTATTACAACCTAAATTGATTATGGGGAATACGCAGAGGCACTTTGATTTAACAAAACTCCTCAAGCCTACTGATCTCAGCCAGCCGGCGCGCTTGGTGTATGATACGGATTCTGTCGAAGATATTCGTATGTTTGATGAGGTTGCAAAATTACTGTTTGAGAAACGTGTAAATCATCGTGATATCAAGTTTGCTCAGCAAATTCAATATGAGTTTTTGAACAAGATGCCATCACGAACTTTATGTCAGATCAATCAATTTGATTTAGGTGAGTGGTCGATTTTATGGGAATATCGTAATCAATCCCTTGAATACTATGTGAGTCAATATGGCATCATGTATCGTCATACTGACGCACAAGGGGTAGAACATCAATCTGACTTTATACAGTAATTTAGAATTTAATCATTAACTAAATTGAGATAATTTTGGAGCATGTCATCCCAAATCTTTTCTGCGCCTTTTTTGAAATATCCCATGTGTCCAATTGCAGGCATTTGATACTGTTTGGCTGTGATATCAATGTAGCGCATATCAGCAGAACGATAATGTTGCATAAAGGCTTGCCTCGAATTTGGGAGAGCCCAATCATCATCTAATGCTGAAACAGCATAAATTTTGGTTTTAACACTTGCATATTGTGCTTTTAAATCTTGTTGCTCGGGGTCAGCGAAAAAATATAACGGATTTTTGCACCAACGACGCCACTGTTGATATACCCCTAAAGGCAGATCAGAGCCCATATTGAATTTACTCCAAGGTAAATAACCTGTGACTGCGACAATGGGTGGAAACACAATACTCCACATCACGGATACTTTGAATCTTTCTTTGAACGGCATATATCCTGCCCAACCTGCACCTGTACCGTAGCAACACATGGCACTGACTTGATGATGATTAGGGGTAAGTCCCAAGGCTTGACCACCATAAGAGTGTGCAGTCACAAATAAGGGGAAAGTATCGCTAGAAAAGTATTCAATGGCACCAGCGAGATCAAGTTTCCCCCAATCCAAATAACTCATTTTAAAACCTTTGAGTTGTGCTGGAGATGATGCCCCCACACCACGATAATCAAAGGTTAGCACTTCAAAACCACGTTCTGCAGCATACTCTGCAAATCTGCGATAAAAAGGTTGGGGAACCGCTGTCGCTGAAGCCACAATAATACGTGCAACAGTCTTCACACCAGATGATAGGTAGCGAGTGCCGGTGAGCATATAGTTATCTAAGGCAGGAAACTGAACTTGAGTTTTATTGATGCTCGGCATCTGGTTCACATTTGGAATAGCTTGCATGTCTATATTTCCCGATATTGAACTATTGACCTTTAAAGCGAGGTTGACGTTTTTCGCTCATTGCTCGCATACCTTCGACTGCATCTTCAGATTGTATTAGTGGAAGAAGATGAGTCTTTAACTGATTAAAAGCGTACTGTTCATCATGTGAAATTGCTTCATGAGCAGCCGTCAATGTGGCCTGAACAGCGAGTGGAGCAGCTGAAGCGATGGATTCGGCGAGTTCAATGGCACGGTCAAGCGGATCTTGTTCTGTTACTTCGGTAATTAAATGAAGTCGATATGCAGTTGCAGCATCAAAAAAATCCCCCGTCAATAAGTAGCGCATTGCATTAGACCAACCTGCAGTTTTAACGAAGCGTGAAGTTGCTCCGCCAAAGGGGAGGATGCCACGTTGCACTTCAAGTTGAGTAAATTGGGTATTTTGATGGGCAATACAGATATCGGCATTCAACATCAATTCTATTCCAGCAGTAAAACAATACCCCTTCACAGCGACAACGACTGGTTTTTTTCGTTTACGACCAGTCGTGCCCCATGGGTTAATCAGATTCATATCTTCCGAAAATATACCATCTGACATACGCGGCTGAAGCTCAAGCAGATCTAATCCTGCCGTGAAGTGCTCTCCATGTGCATAAATCACAGCACAGCGTAAATCGGACTGGTCTTCATAGGTGGTAAGTGCTTGTGAAAGTTCATCAATCATATGACTGTCGAATGCATTGCGCTTCGCAGCACGGTTTAAACCAATCAACATCAGATGATTGCGAATTTCAATGGTTATTCTGGTCGTTTGAGTTGTATTCATCATTATTATTTTCCATTGAGGACATTCTATTTTTAGAGGAGTTTAATGGTTAGGTCAAAACTGTGCAGTTCAAATTGAACATCGCTAAGTGGTGTTTGTTAAGAATCATGTATGGTGCCATTCAATATACGTTAGGATAGACGTATTGAATAAACCACGATCATTTTAAGTAGTGTATGAGCCTTTTAGAAATTATTTCAGTATTGATGAGTGTATTGGGTGTAACCCTCACGATTCGTCGTAATATATGGTGTTGGCCTGTGAATCTCGTGGCTTATGGCTTATATGTAAAGTTATTTTATGACTATCAACTCTATGGTGAAACGATATTGCAATGCGTGTTTATCGGTTTAGGACTGTATGGTTGGTGGATATGGAAAGCTCAGTTTAAACAGCAAGAGCAACTTGCCATCAATCGTATTCAAGGGTTGAGAATTATCAAACATGTGTTTTTTACGATGTGTGCAGGACTTATTTTTGGTTTAGGTCTGGATTATTTTACGGATGCTTCTATTCCTTATTTAGATGCTCAATTGGCAAGTTTAAGTCTGCTCATTACATATTGGACGTCTAAACGATATTTGGAAATTTGGCCTGCTTGGATCGTGGTGGATATCATCTATGTGATGATGTTTATGTATAAAGATCTATACTTGACGGCTGGTCTTTATGGCGCATTTATTGTTTTAGCCTTATTAGGTTATCTTCAGTGGAAGAAAAAATATCAAGTTCAACAGCAAACCGTCTACTCACTCTGAAAACTTTACATCCTTGGACATTGATTTGAATGATTCGATCTGCAAAATAAAGCAGATCGACGTAACAATGAAATTGAATTTAACCAGTAGACTTTAAATGTATGATTATCCACTTTTGGGAAGCTCGATTTCTGCAATTTGTAAAATCATTACAACAGCATCCTCATCGTTATCTTAACTTTGAATCCGTTGCCGATTTTTATCAAAGTCAGTGGTTAAAAACGCTTCCTCCTCATACTGAATATTTTTGTACTGGATTAGACGATGGTGCAGAGCAATTTGATATTTTGATTCAATATTTGCATCATCAAGTTAGTATTCACATTGCACAAGAAATTAAAGTTATTTATCGAGAACTCGATCTCTAAGAGTTAGGAGTGTGTTTAGCAATTTTTAGCTGAGTCAAATTAAAATGCTTGAGCGTATCCTTAGCTGGATTTAAGCAAAAAAAGCTTTAAAAAAAAATAGAATAAATGGTAAAAAAACCTTGATAAATCCTAATCTTAAGGTTAGATTGTGATAATAAGTGCAATTATAATAAAAAATATGTGATTTTATTCACTATATTTTGTAGGGGTGAAATAGATTTAATGATTACAGAGTTAAATGAAAATATAGTTTATTTTGATGAGCTGTTTCAATTGAGTTAGTTCATTATGTTAAGACTATTCAATCGAATTTTTCGCCCCTATACACTTCATTCATTTATGAATCAAAGTGTGTTGATGAATTGGAGTAACTTAAATAAATGTATTCTGGTCATGGTATTGGGCGGGCTTGCACATATCACCTGGATTACATGGTATTTATTTTCATTTCATCATCCTGCATTACATCATTGGCTCAATCCTGATTATTATTATTTTCACCTATCACGGATGTTACTGTGCTGTGTATTACAGTTCTTACTGATTATTCCTTGTGTCATATGGCGTCATAAAGAATGGGTGATACAATATTTACCTTACTTTATTATTTTGGTATTTTCCGTAAGCTTTATTTATGGTGGCTATTCGGTTGGTATCAGTAGTCCTGCTACCGTTGCGGGATTTATCAGTATTTTAACAGTTGGTCTGGTTTTATTTGAACGCAAGATTGTATATCTGCTTTTTTTACCAGTCACTGTATATATGCTCATTGCAATTGTCAGTAGTGCATTGGGTTATATGACCTACGCACCGGTCTTTAGTGATCAGCTCAATTATTCAGTCATGGTATTTAATGAATTCTGGGTTTATTCACAACTTTATTTTTACGTGCCTATTTTTTTTGCGACTTTTGTATTGTTTGAGATTTTGTTGACGCAATGGAGAAATCGAGAAAAACAAATTAATTTAATGAGTCAAATGGACCCGCTTACGGGGATTTATAACCGTCGAAAAATAGGTTTAGAACTCAATGAAATTCAATTACAAGAACGAAAATTTGCTCTCATTCTGTTAGATCTTGATCATTTTAAGAGTATTAATGATAACTATGGTCATGATATCGGAGACAACGTCTTAAAGCGTGTTGCCAATGTACTACGTCAAAATATACGTGATACAGATATTGTCGGGCGATTTGGTGGTGAAGAGTTTGTGATGCTGTTGCAGAATAAAAACCTCAGAGCTGCGATGGAGGTCGCAGAGCGGTGTCGCAAAGAAATTGAAAATGAGCTCTTTTATATCGATGAACGTACGACGATCAGAGTGACAGCAAGCTTTGGTATAGCCATTTCTGAATTTAATTTAAATAAAGAAGCGGTGATTCGTCATGCAGATCAAGCATTATATCTAGCAAAAAAACGTGGTCGTAATCAGGTTAGACACTACTACGAACTTCAGGATGCTGATGTCATACAAAAAAGTGAAACTTGAGCCGTAAAATTATCAGGTCACAAATTCGTCATTTAAATCAGTTTTACTTCATCTTGAAATGCTTTAAGATTGGTTGACTATTAATCAAATATTTGATTTAAAATTTAAAAAATTATGAAGATCAAATTCTTATCATAATTGAGATGAACGTATTATGACGATACTACCCGTTGCTCAAAAAGGTGAAGTGATCCTTGAATTGGTTGCATCGCCGGTAAGTGAACTTGAGTTTAGTAGTAGCTGGTTAACGCATCTGGTTGAAGCAATGAATTTTACGATGCAACAGCGCAATGGTGTCGGTATTGCTGCGCCACAAGTTTATGTCTCTAAAAGGATTATTATCGTCGCTTCAAAACCCAATATACGGTATCCCGATGCGCCTGAGATGGAGCCTATTTACATGATTAATCCAGAAATATTGGAGCGTTCTGATCATGTTGTTTTAGGAGAAGAGGGATGTTTAAGTGTAGAGAATCGACGTGCGGAAGTAGCTCGAGCTTCATCAATCCGTGTCCGTTATCGTAATATGCAAGGACAGGAAATTACTGAGACTTTTTCAGGATTCCCTGCACGAATTATTCAACACGAAATTGACCATCTTGATGGGATCTTGTTTGTAGAGCGAGTTCACGCTGCTTAAAAAGACAATATAAAAGATAAAAGGACAGAATGAAGTTAATCAGGAAGATTCAACATATGATTAAGCGATTGTATCGTATGGCCAATACGTACATCCTTGATCCTCAAAATATGCTGATCAATTGGAGTGATTTTAAAAAGGGACGGCTTATCCTCTTTTTTGGAATTCTAAGCCAACTTGAGGTCGCTCGCTGGTTAATTGTGGCTTTTTATACCCCTGAAAAAGCACAGTGGTTAAATCCTGACTATTTTGAATTACGTGTTACCCAATTGTTGGTGACCTCCGTGATTTATCTTGTCCTGTTTTGGAGTTGTTTCAAGTTTCAGCATATCGCTAAGTTTCAAACCTTCATTGCTTACTTTGCTCCTAGTTTCTTTGGAATGACCATGATTTATTCAGGGTATTCGATTGGAATTTATAGCCCTGCAACGATGGCAGGGTTCATCAGTATTGTATTGGTCGGGTTAGTATTTTATAGCCGTAAAATTATTTATGGGATTGCAATTCCAATTACGATATACACGTTATTAACCTGTTACTTGACGCATATCGATCGAATTCGTTATGCACCTATGTTTAGTGATGAGTTGAATAAAAGTATCGTTTACCAAAATGATTTTTGGGTCATGAGCATGGTACAGCTCTACGTGCCCATTTTACTTATGAGTGTTTTATTCTTTGAGATTTTACTCACCCAATGGCGCAGTCGTGAAAAACAATTCGAAACCAGCAGTAAATTTGATGCGCTGACGAACGTTTATAACCGTCGTCAGATCAATGAAGTGTTATCACATTTTCAGCAGGATCGTGCTGATTATGCTGTGATCTTATTGGATTTGGATCATTTCAAACAAATTAATGATCAATATGGTCATGCAGCAGGAGATGAAGTCCTGAAACAGGTGGCGACGCGTTTGGAATATCATGTTCGTATTGGTGATACGGTTGGACGTTATGGCGGTGAAGAATTTATATTAATTCTGGACAATCTCAGTCGTGATCAAGCGGTTGATATCGCAGAACGTTGCCGTAACGCAATTGCACAGCAGCCGATTGTGCTGGATGATGGAACCTCGTTAAATGTGACGGCAAGCTTTGGTATTGCATTATCCCATGAGTTATCTGATCAAGACGTCATCACGCATTGTGCAGATCACGCTTTATATATTGCCAAAGAAAGCGGACGAAATCAGGTACAGTTATATCAGTCAGCTTAATTCAATGATTAAATTTCGTTTTTGGTACTACTAACTATAGAGAAACATACGTTTAGGTTTTTTTATAGCAATGCTTTTGTTTTGGTCAGTGATCATCAAATTCATACCATAAATTGATCTGAACGATAAAGCAGTCTTTTTAATGCTTAAAGCGCATTGACATGATCGCTGAATACATCCAAATTTTAATAAAAATAAATATGAATATTCGATAATACAATTAGATGATGACTCGAGAGAATGAAGTACAACAACAGCGCAGTTTATTGCAAGCTATCAAATATGTCTTGTTAGAATCTGATCGTTCTATTATTAACTGGTCCAACTTTAATAAAGGGATTCTGTTACTTATATTTGGGCTGTTGATGCTCATCGGTCATTGGTTGTGGTACTACCTAACTTTCCATTCAGAATATCAAATTTGGTTAGATCCAGAATATTATCCTCATCGGACATTGACCACATGTTCACAAGTGATTTTGACCATGTGTTTTCTGATAATCGCTTTAATGCTTCGTAAAAATGCTACTGCTCGCCGAATCTTGGGCTATTTAATCCCCTTATTTTATGGATTGATTGTCATTTTTTCAGGATACACGGTTGGGATTTATAGTCCTGCGGTGATGGCGGGAACGGTCAATATTGTATTAATTGGTTTTGTGTTATATGAACAGCGCATCATCTATAGCGTCTCTTTTATTATTGCTTGTATTATCTTGTGGTTGGCAGTACTGACGGCCAATGGTCAACTGACTTATGCACCATTATTTAGTGATGCACTGAATCAATCTAATTTGTATGCCAATCCTTTTTGGCTGAAAAGTATGGCGGTACTATATTTACCCATACTGTTGTGCTCAGCAGTTTTTTTTGAGTTGATCTTGTCGCAGTGGAGACGACGTGAGCGTAAGATTGAAATACTAAGTCAGAAAGATGCGTTAACCAACCTCTATAACCGTCGTTACATCAATCAGTTTATTAGTAAGTTAATTCAACAAAATCGCAGCTTTGCTTTCATCATCTTAGATCTCGATTTCTTCAAGCAGATTAATGACAATTATGGTCATGATGTTGGTGATCTTGTACTTAAACGTATTGCTCTCATTTTAAAACAGCAAACACGAGAAGAGGATATAGTGGGACGACTCGGTGGTGAAGAGTTTGTTCTAGTACTTAAAGATGGTGATATCGACGAAGCATTAATCATCGCAGAACGCTGCCGTCGAACGATCGAAAGTGAAAAAATTGAGATTAGCCCAGCGACTTTTATTCAAGTGACCGCAAGCTTTGGCGTGGCGATGTCACAAAATTTACCACATCTATACACAGACGAAGTAAAGCAAAGGATTTATAGTGCAGCGGATAAAGCACTATATCTTGCAAAGCAGAATGGTCGTAATCAAGTCAGATGTGACACGATATCGACAGCTGAATTTAACATTTGAGATCTTATTTTGGGTCTCCATTGATCACCAAGAGAATAAAAATGAAGACACCTGTACCTGATTATCTTGCCCATGTATTGGACCAATGTCATGCGAATACCGAAGGAGCATTGGCTGACTATATTCCAGAACTGGCAGCTGCCAATCCAAATCGTATCGCTTTAGCACTTTCAACCATTGATGGTACGATTTATTCCTCAGGGGATGATGAAGTTGAGTTCACGATTCAATCAATGTCTAAACCATTTGCTTATGCGTTAGCGATTCAAGAACATGGTTTGGCTCAGGTATTAGAAAAAGTTGGTGTTGAGCCTTCGGGGGAAGCATTTAATCAAATCTCATTAGAAAAAGAACGATCGATTCCCAAGAACCCAATGATTAACTCGGGTGCGATTACGACACATTCTTTATTACCTCATAAAAAGACTGTTTCACGTGCAGAACATTTACGACGTTTCTTGAGTGCACTGTGTGGGCGTGAATTAACCTTTGATGAGCAAGTCTATCAATCTGAGCTGAAAACAGCATTTCGTAATCTTTCGATTGGATATATGTTGCGTACCGTCGGCGTGCTAGAAGAAGACCCAGAGCATATTGTTCATGGTTATATTCAACAGTGTGCGATTAAAGTCACCGTGAAAGATTTAGCGCGAATGGGCAGTGTTTTGGCGAATGGCGGAAAAGACCCTGTTACGGGAAAATGTATTTTAGATCGTCAGGTATGTCGTCAGGTACTTAGCGTTATGATGACGTGCGGTATGTACGATGCAGCTGGAGATTGGTTGACCACGGTTGGTATTCCTGCCAAAAGTGGGGTGGCAGGGGGGATTATTGGTGTCTTACCAGGTCAGGTCGGGATTGCGGTTTTTTCGCCTAAATTAGACAGCCATGGCAACAGTGTTCGAGGTGTGGAAATCTTTGAACGTCTATCAAGTGATATGGGATTACATTTGATGGAGGGAACCCCTTCAGCACAAACCATTATCCAAAGTCGCCGTGAGTATGATGATGGCATGGTGGTATATGAGCTACGTGGTGTCTTACAATTTACAGAGACTGAAATGTTCTTGCGTGAGTTACAAAATGAGCCTGTAGGTAAAAATAAAGTAGTGCTTGATCTTACACATCTGACTTTAATCCATGATGTCGGTGCTCGAATGTTATTTGAAGGTGTGAAACGTCTACAGGATGATGGTCACAAAGTGGTGGTTTTAGATGCGGAATCATTGTTATCGGAACAACAAAGTAAAGGACACAAACGCGTCATTGTCCAACAGCACTTGCATGATTATTTAAAGTGATCAGCAAAGATGATGCACTTTAAGATGCGTGTATAATATTGAAAATTGTATACCGTTTTTTGGGAATGTTATGAAGTCTGAAGTCCAGCAAGGAAAAATTAAAATTTATCATGCCGATAAAGGTTTTGGTTTTATTGGTGGTGCAGGTGAGGATATTTTTTTCCACATTTCTGACTTTCCTGCAGATGAAGGTGAGCCAAAACGCAATGACCGAGTCAAATTTCAGGTTGTTGAAAATCAAGGTAAATTAAAAGCTGTCAAAATTCAACGTGTAGCTGACCAGTCAGCGAAAGCGAAGAAGTCTCGTGTGGCATCACATAATCAGGCGATTACCAGCGCATTATTATCAAGTTTTAAAAAATAAAAAGCAAAAAAAGCCCTGAATCATCAGGGCTTTTTTACATAACTAATCAATCATTTATGTCATGTTTAGATGTTATTTTAGATGATCAGCAATATCGGTAAAAATCACGCCTAAACCATATGCACCTGCATCAGGATAGCCTAAGCTACGATCCCCGACAGTACCTGCACGACCCATACGTGCAACAATCTCTTTGGTCGATTCAGCACCTTGAACAGCAGCTTGAGCACCTAAGATAAAGTTTTCTTTAAAGCTTTTATCAGTGTTTGATGACCATGAGTCGGCACAAGGCACGAGCGCATCAATGAGGGTCTTATCACCAACCACAGCACCACGACCAAATGAACGTTCACCTGTGGTTTGAATACCTTTTACTGCGGCTTGCAGCATATCGGCAAAATCTGCCACGCTTAACGTGGTTTTACCTTGAATGGCTTTACTTGCAGCGCGGAATGCAGAACCCCAGATGGGACCCGAAGCACCGCCACAATGTTCCATAATGATCATGGAGCTATTGAGCAAGAATTCATCCATCTGCTGTGCTTGGATCAAGCTTTGCCATTCTTTCTTGAGTTGTTTAAAGCCTTTAGCCACACTCATGCCGAAGTCACCGTCACCTGCGTGCGCGTCTAACTCACAAAATGGCACTTCATTTTTAATAATACAGGCAGCCATGACATCGACCACATAGCGCATGTTTTCAATGGTAAATTGCTCATTTTGAATTTCAGCATGTTCTGCTGCAGTTTCAACTTGGCTGTTGCCTTGATGTTGGGTAGCCGTATCTTTTATCGCAAACTCAATGGCTAAAGCAGGTGTACCATCGAGTTTAAAGGCAGGGGTGTTGGCTTCGGCATCTAAGTATGTTTTGAGTTCATTATCCAATTCTAGTAATGAAATGGATGCACCATTCATGTCGATACTGGTCATGTAGTTGCCGACAAAAGTACGGTAAATTTTGATGCCCTTATGTGCAAGGTGTTCACATACATCATGATTAAACAGATACAGCTCTTGCATTGGGGTAGAGCCAAAGCCATTGATCAATACTGCAACTTCTTTCATGTCTGGGCGATCTAAAAACAGATCATCGACCATACGTTGTGCCAATTCTTTTGCTGGCAAGATTTTTTCACGACGAATGCCTGGTTCACCATGGATACCGACGCCGTATTCCATTTCATCATCGGCAAGGGTGAAGGTTGGTGTGCCTTTAGCAGGAACAGTACATGAGCTATAGGCAAAACCTAAACTGATGACATTGTCAGCCGCTTTTTGAGCGACTGTTTTAACTTCACCTAATTCTAAGCCTTTAGATGCTGCTGCGCCTGCAATCTTATGAACAAAGATTGTGCCTGCGACACCACGACGTCCGACGGTATATAAACTATCTTTGACTGCAATATCATCTGCCACTTTGACGTAGTCGACCTTGATGCCATCTTCAGCGGCTAAGGCTGCACCATTCTGGAAATTCATCATATCGCCAGAATAGTTTTTGATGATCATCAACACGCCTTTGTCGGTTGCGACGTGTTGTAATGCTTTATAGACCTGAATTTGTGACGGTGATGCAAAGACATCGCCACACACAGCAGCGTCTAACATGCCTTGACCTACAAAGCCCGCATGTGCAGGTTCGTGACCGCTACCGCCACCACTGATGAGAGCAACATTATTATGTTTTTCTTTTCTTGAAATAATTTTATGTGACTCGGTAAATGCGAGTTCAGGGTGAGCAAGGACAAAGCCTTTGCACATGTCGACAACCAAGTTTTCAGGGTGGTTGATGAGTTTTTTCATGGAAATATCAAACTTTTGGTAATTTCATTAATAAGGATTAATTATTCCCTAAACTTGAAATATTTGCTGATCTAAAAATGTTAAAACGGATGATTTGGGGTTGGGTGGTTAGAAAAGGGGCGGTTTCATTTTTTATTGAATGTTAAATTTTATATTTTGATTTGATGAGGAATGAATAATTTTATCTTTAAGTGAGATAGTAGTGTCAGATTAGTGAGTTCTTAAATAGCTTTAACAATCAATTCAATAAAATGGTATCTTAAGATTTTGTTTGAAAAATAAGCATTGGGGCATTATGGGATTAACTTCAGTTGGTAGTGATGTAAAATTAAAAGATCAGGAAATTATAGATTCTTGGAAAACAACAATTCAAATTCATGAAACAAAGCTTAGAGAATCACAAAAAAGTGCTTTGTTAAAATGTATTGGCTACGAAATTGATGAATCTGCGAAAGATCCTGTAATTGTGAATATGCCTACAGGAACTGGGAAAACAGGTGTTATAGCAAGTTTAATATTCAAATCAATCTTTAAAAAAACGTTAGTTATAGTGCCGTCTGATGCTTTGCGGACACAATTAGCCGATGATCTAGTAGATATGAATAAATATTATGCATGGAATATAGTTCCACAAAAATCCAAGAAACCTAAAATTGCTAAATTGGAACCTGGTAACTTACAAGCTTTAGATATAAATACAGTGGATGACTTTTTTGTGGTTGTCGCAACACCACAGATTTTAGAATCATTAGGCATAGACAAATTTGAATTGTTTTTAAATAAATTTGATAGATTGATTTTTGATGAAGCACATCACAGTGAAGCACCAACATGGCGGAAAATAAGAAAGATTTTTCAGAACTCGCAAAAGAAAGTTTTTCAATTTACAGCAACCCCTTATAGGGGAGATGGTAAAAAGTTAGAGGGAGATCTAATTTTTCAATATCCTGTTTCTAAAGCTTTTGAAGAGAAAATTTTTGAAAAAATTAATTTCGAAGCTGTTGAAGAGTTTTATGATGAAAAATCTGATGAGGTGTTAGCAAAGAAAGCCTTAAGTATATTGAAAAGAGACTTAGATAAAGGACTTGAACATGTATTAATGGTGAAAACAAGTACAATAAAACATGCTAAATCTTTAAAAAAACTTTATGAAAAAAATATTAGTTCCTTCTTTACTCAGAAGATGAATATTTTGTTAGCAACTAGTAAGGAGGGGATTTCAGATGAAGATAAAAAGGCTTTAAAAAGTGGAAAATCAAATATCGTAGTCTGCGTTGATATGTTTGGGGAAGGGTATGATTTACCAAATTTAAAAATATTAGCTTTACATAAAAAATGTAAGAGTTTACCGATATTTATGCAATTAATTGGAAGATTTACTAGAGTTAATAAAAGTAAAGTGCTTGGGGAGGCAACGATAGTTGCAAATACAGTAGCTGACGATATTTGTGAACAATTCGATGAGTTATACAAAATTGATTCTGATTGGAACTTACTAATAGGAAATTTAAGTAATGAAAAAATCAAGGCTGAATTTTTTACATCAACTCTAGAAAGTGATCATCCAAACCAAATACTGAGTAAATTATTTTCTGGAAATGCATTCTATATAAAAAATAGTGCCACTATCTATAAAGACGTAACTCTAGATATAGAACAAATATTCAATGAAGTAATTTTTGAAAAGCATTTTAATAAATATTACGAAAAGTATTTAATTTCTATATATAAAGATAGTAGTCTCGGTTTAGTCTTAACAAAAAATCGAGTAATGCCTAATTGGGTTGGAAGTGAAGAATTACAGTTTGATGCATTTGATATTTATATATTTTATAAGAAAGAAAATAATTTATTTGTACATGGAAGCGATAAGGATTTAGTTCATCTATTAGGAAAAGAGCTAGGTTTAATTAATTATACTTTTCCTGAAATATTAAAAATTTTTTATGATATGGAACGATCAGCATTTGCAAATTTAGGGATACTTTCGACATCTAGAAGTACTCGGTTTAGAATGTATACAGGTTCAGATGTTTTTAAAGAGCTTACTCAACAGGACTGTAACAATAATAGTTATTCTAATTTATTCGGTCACGGGTTCATAAAAGGAAAAAAATCTAGTTTAGGCTGTTCAGGTAAGGGTATTGTATGGTCAATGTCTAGTGCAGGCGTTTTTGAATGGATAAATTGGTGTAATGATATTGATCAAAAAATTAATGATTTAAATATCCCGAATGACTTCTTCCTTAATAATATGCTAGAACCTTTCAATATTGAAAAATTAAAGGATTACAATATTATCGTTGTTTCTCCTGTTGATTTACTTACAAAAACAGCAGGATTAGGAGGGGTGAGAGCTCAACTTGCTAATAAACTTTATAACTTCGATTTTTATGAGGTAAAACTTATTAATCAAGATTTAATTAAAGATGAGATTTATATATCAATAAAGTTATATTTTTCTGAAGAAAAAAATTGTGAATTTAATTATAAATATGATCTGAAAAACAAATTTTCTTTAATCTCTAAGACTCTAAATGGCTTAAATCTTATTGTGCGGAAGGTGGATGAGAATGATTTTATAGCTTCTTTACCTTCTAAACTTGAGTTGGTGGCATGGACAAGTAATTTTGAGGTTATTAGCCTAAATGCTAAAAATGGCTATAAAGCTAATTACTCTTACACATTAGATAAAGATAAAGTTAAACAATTGGATTGGAGTAATGTTGCAACGAATAAAGAAAGTTGGAAATATGGTTTAGTTAAAAATTCAGTGCAAGGTAAAATCATAGATACTCTTCAGAGTGAGAATAGTCCAAATATTCTTTTTTATGATGATGGTAGTAACGAATTAGCAGATTTAATAGCATTTTGGATTGATGAAAATGCAAAAAAATTAGTAATAAAACTTTATCATTGTAAATATGCTATTGGCGGTGGTTCTTCAATAGGTGCCATAAATGAATTAGTACAACAAACATTATCAACTTGTGATAAATTGGGTGATCCGATAAAAGCATTCAGACATTTAAAAACTAGAGAAAATAATACTTATAAAAAAACAGGAAACTCAAGGTTTATTTTAGGTGAAATGAAAGATCTAGATGCACTTATTAAAAAGTATAGATTTTATGACTCGACTATTGATATCGTTTTAGTACAACCTAGTTTAGATTACAACGAACTCAATTCAAGAGTAAATTCTGTTTTGGGGCAACTAGCTTGCATTATCAAACAAACTTTACATAGTGATTTATATTACATAATTAAATAAAAAATCCCCTCAAGTGAGGGGATTTTTTTTATTCCCCCCTTTAATAAAGGGGGCTAGGGGGCTAGGGGGATTCTTAAGAAATCGAATCATCCAAATTCGGTGCTAACCAACGTTTCGCCTCATCTAACGTCCAACCTTTACGCTTCGCATAATCTTCCAACTGATCGCCAGAGATTTTACCCACGTTAAAGTATTCAGTTTCAGGGTTTGCATAGTAGAAACCGCTCACAGATGAAGGTGGCCACATTGCAAAGCTACTTGTTAAGTAAGTTCCGATCTTATCAGTCGTACCTAACCAATCAAACAAAGGCGCTTTTTCAGAATGTTCAGGACAAGCAGGGTAGCCCGGTGCAGGACGAATACCCACATACTTCTCTTTAATCAATTCTTCATTAGAAAGCTGTTCATCAGCTTGGTAGCCCCAGAACTCTTTACGAATACGTTGGTGCAAGTGTTCAGCAAATGCTTCTGCAAAACGGTCACCCAAGGCTTGAACCATAATCGCGTTATAGTCATCACCTTTAGCTTTGTATTCTTGCGAAAGCTCTTCCGCACCAAAGATCGATACAGTGAAACCACCCAAATAATCTTGCGCCACGTCTTTCGGCGCAACAAAGTCAGCCAGTGAGAAATTCGCTTTACCTGTGACTTTGTCAGACTGCTGACGAATATGCTCAAAGGTATGCGTCACATTGCCATTTTCATCCGTTACCGCAACAGTATCCGCTGCAACACGGTTGGCAGGGTAAAGACTAAAAGTAGCGCGCGCATCGAAACGTTTATTTTCGATAATGTCTTTGAGCATTGCTTGTGCTTGTTCAAACAAATCACGTGCGGCTTCACCGACGACTTCATCTTCAAGGATTTTCGGGAATTTACCCGCCAAACTCCAAGAAATAAAGAATGGTGTCCAGTCAAAATACTCAACCAAAGTTTCTAATGGATAGTTGGTGAAAGTTTCAGAACCAATGAAGTTTGGTTTTACTGGCGCATGCTTTTCAAAGTCAATTTTGAAGCCATTTTCAACCGATTCAGCATAAGAAAGTTTTGCTGCTTTCGGTTGTTTGTTGGCAAGACGCGTACGGATTTTTTCATAATCCGCCGCATAATCCGCTGCCAATTGTGGCTTCATATCAGCAGATAAAAGTTGTGTTGCAACACCGACTGCACGAGAGGCATCAGCAGTGTAGTACACGCCATCATTGTGATATTGCGGCGCAATTTTCACGGCAGTATGCGCTTTCGATGTTGTTGCACCACCAATCATCAATGGAATGTTAAAACCTTTACGTTGCATTTCTTTCGCAACAAAGACCATTTCATCCAAAGATGGTGTGATCAAACCTGATAAACCGATGATATCAACTTTCTCATCAATCGCAGTTTGTAAGATTTTCTCACACGGTACCATCACGCCAAGGTCAACGATGTCATAACCGTTACAGCCAAGTACCACACCCACGATGTTTTTACCGATGTCGTGTACGTCGCCTTTAACAGTAGCAAGCAAGATTTTACCTTTGGCTTCGCCTTGGGTTTTTTCTGCTTCAATAAATGGGTTCAACCAAGCCACGGCTTGTTTCATCACACGTGCAGATTTCACCACCTGAGGTAGGAACATTTTGCCGGCACCGAACAAGTCGCCCACCACGTTCATCCCTGCCATGAGTGGACCTTCGATCACATCAAGTGGACGAGCTGATTTTAAACGTGCTTCTTCAGTATCTTCATCGATATAAGTCGTAATACCTTTAACTAACGCGTATTCAAGACGTTTTTCTACAGGTTCATTACGCCATTCAAGGTTTTCTTCAGCCTTTTGCGCACCCGCTTGACCACGATATTTTTCCGCAACAGCGAGTAATTTTTCAGTCGCTTCTTGACCGCTTGCGCCTTGGTTACGGTTCAGTACCACATCTTCAACAGCTTCTTTTAGCTCAGCATCGATATCATCATAAATCGCAAGCTGACCTGCGTTGACGATCCCCATGGTTAAACCTTGTTGAATGCCGTGATATAAGAACACCGCATGGATCGCTTCACGAACAGGTTCGTTACCACGGAATGAGAACGATACGTTTGAGATCCCGCCTGACACCATCGCGTTTGGAAGGTTTTGTTTAATCCAACCGGTTGCTTCAATGAAGTCCACACCGTAGTTGTTGTGTTCTTCAATACCTGTTGCGACCGCAAACACGTTCGGGTCAAAAATAATATCTTCAGATGGGAAACCCACTTCGTTGACTAAGACATCATAAGAACGCTTACAGATTTCTTTTTTACGTTCAGCAGTATCCGCCTGACCGTTTTCATCAAACGCCATGACAATCACTGCCGCACCGTATTGACGGCATAGACGAGCACGTTCTACAAACTCGTCATAACCTTCTTTTAAGGAAATTGAGTTAACAACCGCTTTACCTTGTACGCATTTTAAACCTGCTTCGATGATTTCCCATTTCGAAGAATCGAGCATGATTGGCACGCGAGAGATATCAGGTTCAGATGCGATCAGATTCAGGAAATGCACCATCGCTTCTTGCGAATCGAGCATACCTTCATCCATGTTGATGTCGATGATCTGTGCACCGGCTTCAACTTGTTGACGAGCAACATCTAAAGCTTCGGTGAAGTTACCTTCTTTAATTAAACGAAGGAATTTTTTAGAACCTGTGACGTTGGTACGTTCGCCGACGTTGACGAATAATGAATCTTTGGTGATGTTGAATGGCTCTAAACCACTTAAACGACATGCAGGTTCAATTTCAGGAATTTGACGCGGCGCAATACCTTCAACTGCTTGCGCAATCGCACGAATATGATCCGGCGTCGTACCACAACAACCACCCGTAATGTTAATTAAGCCACTTTCAGCAAATTCTTTAATAAATGCTGCAGTTTCTTCAGGAGTTTCATCATAACCACCGAAGGCATTTGGTAAGCCAGCGTTTGGATGCGCTGAAACAAAAGTATCCGCAACGTCAGACACGGTTTTGACGTGTGGACGCATCGCATCTGCACCCAGTGCACAGTTAAAGCCAATCGATAAAGGCTCTGCATGGCGCATTGAGTTCCAGAATGCTTCTGCGGTTTGACCTGTGAGTGTACGGCCAGATGCATCGGTAATGGTGCCCGAAATCATAATTGGCAGTTCGTAACCAATTTCTTTAAACACTTCTTTCACTGCAAAGATGGCAGCTTTGGCATTTAGGGTATCGAAGACCGTTTCAATCAAGATGATATCTGCACCACCTTCAATCAATGCCTGAGTCGCTTCTATATAGTTAACTTTTAACTCATCAAAGGTGATGTTACGGAATGCCGGATCATTTACATTTGGTGAAATTGAAGTGGTACGTGACGTTGGTCCTAATACGCCCGCGACAAAACGTGGCTTTTCAGGTGTTGAGTATTTTTTACATGCTTCTTTGGCAATTCGAGCTGCTTCACGGTTAATCTCAGGAACTAAATCTTCCATATGGTAGTCAGACATTGAAACACGCGTTCCATTGAACGAGTTGGTTTCAATAATATCTGCACCAGCTTCAAGATAAGCTTCATGAATGCCTTGAATAATCTGTGGCTGAGTTAGAACCAATAAGTCGTTATTACCCTTAAGGTCGTAGGCCCAATCCTCAAAACGTTCACCACGGTAATCAGCTTCTTCCAATTTGTGGCGTTGGATCATGGTACCCATTGCACCATCAATAATCAGGATACGTTTGGCAAGAAGCGCTTTTAAGGTGGCGAGGGTAGACATCAAATGACTCTCACAAAAATCTGCACAAATAATGGTGCAATATTTTAGCAGAGTTACGTCCACTTTTCTGATAAATAAAAATTTATGAACCTATTCCCAAAAAATTAAGGATGAATTTCATCCATCGACTACGATGATCAACCTATCAAAACTGAAACTGTCTATATTTCATCATGTTGTCATAATCTAATGTAATAATAACTGCCGTTGTAACAAATGTGACAGTGATGTCATCTTTATTTCATCTATTTAATTACCGATTGAAATAAAGATTAAAGACGAGGCTTTTGTATTAACTATCTGATTATTATTGATAAATTTTGAATATTGGTTGTTTTTAAAGTTTAATTTTCTTAAATAAGTGTCGTTTGGATGACTTATATGACAGCTCTTTGTCATATAATTGTAATAATTAAATTGAACAATAGAGGGGATATTTATCCTCTTTCTCTGCTTGCATGAATTCTAATCAAACTCCAGTTTCAGATTCAGCACAATCGTCAACGCCTATGCAGTCGACGAATGTTCACGTGCCAACGCCGAAATTCTTTATGCCAGTGTTCCTTACACTGATTGTTTCAACCTTGATTTACATTGGTTTTCAGTTGGCTGCTGATTTATCTCATGTGCCTGCTTTAAATCTTTATGCTGTGATCATGTTGGCCACGGCATTGTTTATCGCATTGGGTTTCGAGTTCGTTAACGGTTTCCATGACACGGCCAATGCTGTGGCAACAGTTATTTATACCAACGCTTTATCTGCACCTGTCGCTGTAATGTGGGCAGGCTTCTGTAACTTCCTTGGCGTAATGGTCGCAAGTGGTGCAGTTGCCTACGGTATTATCGCGCTATTGCCTGTTGAATTGATTATGAACGTCGGTTCAGGTGCTGGTTTTGCCATGGTCTTTGCCATGTTGATTGCCGCAATCGTATGGAACTTAGGAACTTGGTTCCTCGGTATCCCTGCTTCTAGCTCTCATACACTGATCGGTTCGATTTTAGGTGTGGGCATCATGAACTACATCTTAAACGCAGGTAATGGTGCGTCAGGTGTAGACATGGAACAGGTGATGAAAGTGGGTAAAGCACTTTTATTCTCACCATTAATCGGTTTTGCATTTGCGGCTGTATTGTTCTTATTGGTTAAAAAAATCTTTAAGAAACAAGTGGAATTATTCCAACCACCAGAAGGGAATAAACCGCCGCCGCCACTTATTCGTGCCATTTTGATTTTCACGTGTACCGGTGTAAGTTTTGCACACGGCTCAAATGATGGTCAAAAAGGTATGGGTCTGATTATGTTGATTCTGATCGGGATCGTGCCATTGGCTTACTCTTTAAACAAGAGTCTAGATCAACAACATATCCAAACATTTGGTCAGTTATCTGCTCAAACTGCTGATTTGATTTATCCAAATCACCAAGATATTCCAGATGAAAAAGCACGTCAAATTATCACGTCATATATCCAAACCAAAGAAATCACACCTGAAGTTGTGCCAGCTTTGGCAAGCTTGACGGATCATTTAGGTGAAAAAGTAGGAAGCTACACATCCATTAAAGATGTTCCTGAAGATCAAGTGGCTGAATTCCGTAATGATATGTACCTCAGCACGACTGCATTCAAGCGTTTAGATAAAGCAGAAGCTTTACCTGCCATGACTGAAGAGCAAGAAAAAACAGTGGACAACTACCGTGATAACTTAGATTCATTCCTTCAATACATTCCAACATGGGTGAAAGTTGCGACTGCATTGGCATTAGGTCTAGGGACGATGGTAGGCTGGAAACGTATTGTTGTTACCGTTGGTGAGCGTATTGGTAAACAACACATGACTTATGGTCAGGGGATGTCTGCAGAGTTAGTTGCAATGTCAACGATTGCTGCTGCTGATGGCTTTGGTATGCCAGTGTCAACAACACATGTTTTAAACTCTGCTGTAGCAGGTACGATGGTTGCGAATAAGTCGGGCTTAAACTTCCAAATGGTTCGCACAATCTTATCAGCGTGGATTTTCACACTGCCAGCAACAATCTGTTTGTCAGGTGGTTTATTCTGGTTGTTCCTCCAGTTCACCTGATTGAATTCAATACTTAAAGACTAAAAAAGCGCTGAACAATCAGCGCTTTTTTTATGATCAATTGTTTATGACACTTATTTTTGGAATTTAGACCAAAGTTTTTTCAAGGGGAGTTTTTCCTCAGCAAAACCATATAATGCGGCAAATGGTAGGGCGGTGCGTGCGAGATATGCTACACGCCATAATCCACCATGATTAGCACCATGCATGATTAAGTCTAATGGATGATTGAGGGCGATGTCAGGATTGGCAACCGACTGTGGGTTTCTCAAATCATGAATCCACAACGCAGCCATAATCGCATTGGTCGTCGCGGGTTCAAATGCTTCAACATCAAACAAATTGGCACCATTGAAAGCAGCTTTTAATAATGGGTTTTTGGTTACCGAATGTGTAGTGGTCGATGGAGCAATATTAATGCTGACACGTTGACCTTGTGACCGTGCTAACGTAGCGCGCCATTGTTGAATCCTTTTCGCCAACGCATAATTTGGACCTTGTTCTACCACAAGACAGTCGCAGATCCCATACTGTTTATCATGACATTGGAATAAGCGTTCTTCGTTTTGTTTGAAAAAATAATCACGAGAGACAGTCGAAATACTCTTGGACAGAATATTTTCAAGTTTAGAGCGTGATTTAAACTTATCTAATCCACCTTGAATCACTTCCTGTGGTACAGCGTAGACGTCAGTGGGCGTACACATATACATTAAACTGGTATTGGATTTTTGTTGGCTGACATGTTGCATAATGGTGTCCATCGCCATAGAAACACGAACGTGCTTTTCGCCATCTAAATAGGCAATCGCGGCAAGATCTAAGTCTTGATCAAACTGGGTGAGCCAATGTGCAATCTCAGGGGTATCTGTTAATAAGTTAACGCCTAAACGCTCTGCAGCTGCACGTATTGATGAAGATGAATCTATTGATTCGACACTTGGAGCGTATAAGGTCGCATTGCCTTGCAGAACAGTATTCAAAATCTTTGTCCATACTCGCTCATGATTTAAATCAAGCGCCACGATATTGGCTTTCCATTTCGCCAGCCAAGGTAAAGGCCCTGCTTCAGAAGCTGCACCAAACAGCACCATTGTTCGATCCGAAAGGTCAAACCACTCTGGATGCTGCACACACGCTTGTAGTGCCTGAGCATGTGATGCTTCTATAATACCTCGGTCTAACCAAAGTTGAATTTGCTCGAGTAGGGCTTGACCTTCTAAATTTTTACCCTGATAAGGTACAAACCATTGCGGCTCAGCAGTAGAGTTTCCTTGAAGTGTGTAGGTATTTAAATCTTTTGATTTAAGATTCATCACTTCATTCAATGCGTGTGTATGTTGATCACGTTGAAAACTAAACTCTTCATAAGCTTGTTGAAGTCCATCTTGAGCGATGCGCAGCGCAGCTTCAGGTGATGAGAGCCCACATTCTACCAACCGTTTAAAATGAATCGGATAGGATTTTCGCCAATTCTTTTCATTGATAACTGCATCAGCGTATTCTGGCTGAATCTGTTGTAATGCCGCACTGACGATGCGTTGGCCTGATTTTGAACTGCTGGGTTTAGAGGACGTGTTAGAGGAAAATTGTAAACCATCAGGTTGATTAGACATGCAAAAAATCTCAAAAAAAAATGAATAAATTCGCGGATGCCTACATTATCCTGACAAAATTAATGATCTAGGTGGCATTAATTACCAGATATTGATTGAATTATTACGAGATATTTCTAAAAAAAAGAAGCCGAAGACTTCCTTTATAAACAAAATCAATTATTTAGTATTTTTTATACCATTGATCAATTCTTCTAACATAAATGCAGTGTTATCTAAGCCAGCGCCCGTTAAATACCAGGCATCGGCATCAACAAAGATGACACGATTCTCTTTGACTGCTTGACTATTCTTGAGTAATGGATGTGATTGAATATGTTGTTTCGCAGCATAGTTTTGCGTGTTTACAGCACCACGGTCTAACACAATGATGAAATCAGGATTTTGTTTTATTGCTTGTACTAGACGCTCTAAATTGCGTTGCGCGGCAGCAAGAGCTTCTGGTGAGTTTGGAGCAGGTCGAGCACTTGAGGCTTGAGGTGCTGCAGTCGGCACCACTGACTTTAAGCCAGAAATATCATAGGTAAATCCAAATCTTTCATTCTTTGCATGCGGTATAAAATTATCACCCATGGCAAAAAGCATCAGGCCGGATTTGCCTTTAGTGAGTTGTTTAAGTTGTGCTTGAAGGGCATAGACATGATCTAATTTAGATTGTGCGAGTTGTTCCTTATTAAACATTTTTGCTAAAAAAAGTGTGCGATTTTTCAGGTCTTGATTGAAGTTTTGAGTATCAGGCCAGAGGTTGATTGCAGGTGCAATTTTTTTGACCTCATTTAATTTTGCAGCAGAACGCCCGCCGACAATGATGAGATCTGGCTTTTGTTCTTTTAATAAGGTTTGGTTGGGTTCAAATAAAGATCCAGCTTTTACATATTGTTTGTCATTAAATTTTTTCAAAGCACCAACAAAAGTAGTTTCGGGTACGATTGATGCTTGAATACCTAAAGCATTCAGTGTATCCAACGCGGATAGTTCGTAAACAGCCAGCTTCTGTGGCGTATTTTGAAGTTGAATAGTTTGATCTTGATAAGTGAATTGAACAGGTTGAGCATATGAAACAAAGGCGCTGAATGAAAGAATGAGTGCCAATGGAAGTTTAATGTAAGTCATATCAATACCTCGTGGTTTGATAAAAGCTTAACATGAATATATAAATGATAATCATTATCATTGTTGAGTTTGTGTTTTTGATTTATTTAACAGCATCAATTTTGAATTTAAGGGTATTTGTGCGGAGTGTTTTAACCCTCCGCAATGATCAAAGGATTAGAAAGGTAGTTGAAGCAACTTGCTGAAGAAATGTGGAATAATTTGAGGTTCAATCAATATCGTAACTACGACACCGTAGGCTGCACCCCATAAATGTGCGCTATGGTTGATGTTACTGTTTCCACGTTTACCTGACCAAATACTATAAGCAACATAAAGCACGGCAAAAATAATGGCTGGAACAGGAATAAAAAAGACAAATATCAGTTTCCAGGGCTGAAATAAAATATAAGCAAACAAGACTGCTGACACTGCTCCAGAAGCCCCTAGACTTGCCCAGCGGTGATCATTTTTATGTTTTAAATAGCTTGGAATAATTGTCGCGATTAAACCGCCTAAATAGAACAGAACAAATCCGAGTTCATATAAGTATTGTCGATAAAAACTCTCAATTACACTTCCAAAGAAAAAGAGTGTGATCATATTGAACAGTAGATGTGTTCCATCTGCATGTATAAAACCATGCGTGATAAATCGATCGTATTGACGTTTCTGCATGGCTGGAGGCCAAAAAATCAAACGATTCATAATATTTTGATTGGAAAATGCAACCAGTGAAATGGCAACCGTAATTAAAACGATGGTGACAGTATGATTAAAAGGTAAATCAAGCATATGGATAAGATTGAATAAATTGCTTTAATTCTGTTCATCATGCCATTTTTTTAAATTTAATTGTTATTAATATAATAATTCTGACAAATTTAGTTGAATTTTAAATATTACCCCCGATCTTCAGTTAAAATAGAGTCTTCAGCTTGAGGAAAAATTGTTATGTCGACTGAGAACACCAGCACTGCAGTTGCTGAAGAAATTCCAAATTTATTAATTACACCAACTGCGCAAGAGTATTTGTTTGAACTGTTAGAGAAGCAAAATACTCCTGGTATCGCGGTACGTGTTTTCGTAGAACATCCGGGTACACCACGTGCTGAATGCTGCATGGCGTATAGTGCACCAGATGAAGTCGTTCCAACCGACTATAAACAAGAATATCCAAAATTTGCTGCATATATTGATACACCATCAATCCCATACTTATTGGATGCAGTGATTGATTACAACAAAGATCGCTTTGGTGGTCAGTTAACTTTCCGTGCACCTAACTCGAAAGTGCCACGTGTAGGTCCAGATGCATCGATTGAAGAACGTATAACCTATGTATTACAGTCAGAAATTAACCCTGGTTTAGCAGGGCATGGTGGAAACTGTGCATTGGTTGAAGTGGTTGAAGATGCTGAGCATGGTTTAACAGCGGTCTTGAAATTTGGTGGTGGCTGTCAAGGGTGTTCAGCAATTGATGTGACACTTAAACAAGGTGTTGAAGTTACGCTAAAACAGCATATCCCAGAGTTACAACGTGTTGTGGACCAGACAGACCACAGCCAATCAGAAGGCGCTTATATGAAATAAGTTGCCTTTAAATTTACAAAAGTTGATTTGAAAAGCTCCCATTAAAAGGGGGCTTTTTTTTTATGAAAACTGAACAAAATGAGTAATATCAATAAAATTGAAATGTAAAAACAAAACTATAAATGAGAATAGTTATCATAATCTATTGCAAAGTGATTATCATTTGTTACAATGCGACACAATTCGAACAAGATCTCTCCACACATTCTTTGGTAATTACACAATGCAAAAGACATTTTTAAAATCTAAGTTAGCGTTTGCTGTCTTAACCACCATGTCGGTTTCAAGTTTTGCACAAGAGCAAATTGGTCAAGATACTAATGCAAAACAAGATACAACTAAGTTAAAAACAATTGTCGTAACTTCAGCGAGTGGTTATGAGCAAAATATAGCGGATGCTGCTGCTACGATTTCAGTGATTACTGCCGAAGAATTAGAAAAGAAATCTTATAGTGATGTAACTGATGCATTGAAAAATGTTCCAGGTGTATTTGTACAAGGCGGTGGAACGAACCAGACGATCTCCATTCGGGGTATGGGATCAGCTTATACCCTATTTTTAGTAGATGGACGTCCAATGAATGATGGTAGTCTTTTAACAACAAATGGGGGGGTTCAAGGAGCATCAGTAAACTTCTTACCGCCAATAGAATCGATTGAACGTATTGAAGTGATTCGAGGCCCGTCATCCTCTCTATATGGTTCTGATGCAATGGGTGGTGTAATTAACATCATTACTAAAAAGCATCAAGATCGTTTGACTGCAAGTATTCGAACAGAATATATCAAAGCTGGTAAATCGAATGACGTTAACAACGACGCAACCAATACCAGCTTGTATGTAAATGCACCATTAATTGATAAGCTTCTTTCGGTTCAAGTTACAGCTGGTCTTCAAACGATTGAAGAAAGTTCATTACAAAAAAATACAGCCGAAACAGGTGAGAGTGAACCAGATTTTCAAAAAACAAATCTAGGTACAAAGTTTGTTTTTACACCAGATGAAAAAAACACACTCACTGCTGAATATGTAAGAACTCAACAAGAGCGTACACACAACCCAGGTAAAAGTTATACCCAGTATGTTTCAGTAACGGGTCCTAAAGTTGATATTGATGGTAAAGATTTCGTTCTATCTAATGGAAATTATTATCCAGCATATAATACGAATAATCGTAATGATGATGGTGAGCTAATCTATCGTTCAGATGTCGTACCGAATACAGGGACTTACTCAGAATTAGAAAAAAATAATTTTAGCCTTACTCATGATGGTGAGTACGGCAATCTAAAACTCACTTCTTACTTGCAATATGATAAAGATAAAAATAATGCAATTACAGGGCGTACTGTGGGTAAAGTTCAAAATCCAGGGGGGATTTTATTTGAGACTATCACAGCCAATACACAAGGAACGTACTTTTTCGAAGATCATAGTCTGACCATTGGCGGGCGATATTTAAAAGAAAATCTTGAGGATGGTACAAGTAACCAAAATGCAGCGATGGCTGGTAAAGTCACTAAAATGGATCGATATCAATGGTCAATTTTTGCAGAAGATACTTGGAATGTCAGTGATAAGTTAGCACTAACCTTAAGTGGTCGTTTCGATGAAAATGAGTTTTTTGGTGATAATTTCAGTCCAAAGGCATATGCAGTTTATAAAGCTACAGACAACGTGACTTTAAAAGGAGGTGTAATTTCAGGCTATAAAGCGCCGAGCTTACGTAATTCTTCTCCAGATTACATGCTGAACTCAATGGGCGGGGCAATTATGCCAAACCCAAATTTAAAGCCAGAAACCAGTTTAACGTATGAAACAGGTTTTGCATTCACTCATCCTGAATTGGGTTTATCTGCAAGTCTTATGGTCTATCAAACTGACTTTAACGATAAAATTACTCGATCTGGTCGTTTAGATGGTAGTCGACTTCCCCCAAAAAATGACGGTGAGCCGCCTTACACTCAATCTGAAATTAATGATTTCGTTGATAGCAGTGCTTTCTATCAGTCCAACCCTAATCTGCCATATAACGCAAATGGTTATACACTCAACTATAACATTGATAAAGCCGAAATTAGAGGGCTTGAACTGACCACAGATTACAACATTACAGATTACTTAAAATATAGACACTCTTATACATTCACAGATAGTGAGCAAAAATCTGGACAGTATGAAGGTAAACCATTGAATAATTTGCCTAAACATATGTTTAATGCAGGCTTAGATTGGGACTTTAATGATCAATTGTATTTATGGACTCAATTGAATTATCGTGGCAAAACAGTGGGTGATACCGATGGAGATAAAACACCAGCTTATACATTTGTAGATGTTGGAGCTGTGTATAAGTATAGTGACCAATTCCAGCTATCTACTGGTGTATATAATGTTGCAAACAAAAATGTACTGAAAGATGGAAATGATTGGGTGCTTGATGGTCGACGTTACAGCTTTGCCTTGAATTATAAGTTTTAATGTCTTGTGCTTGGAGTGAGAGCGAGAATCTCACTCCAAGCTTTGAATAGTCGAGTTTAGAAGGAAAATAATGAAGCGCGTCGATGGCTATGTGGTTGACACTATCTATCCTATGTTTTTTTATCCAGAGATGCAGCCAATTTGGCTGAGTACAATCAGCCAATTTCAAGGTTATATAGCGCCAGATATATCTCAAAATTTTCGATATTTAGAGTTAGGTTGTGGTTGTGGTCTTAACTTGATTGTGGCAGCAATTGCAAATCCGCACGCTGAGTTTGTCGGAGTGGATTTTAATGACAAACACATACAACGAGCTACAGAGCTTGCTCAATCCTTACAGTTAAGCAATATAAGATTCTTAAATATAGACTTTGAAAAATTTAACAAAAATAATAATGAAGTGTTTGATTTCATTGTCTGTCATGGAGTGTATTCTTGGGTTTCTGAACACAATCAATATTTTATTAGGCAGATTCTAGATAAATCTTTAAAGGACCAAGGGCTATTCTATTTACACTATATGTGCTTTCCTGGATCCGCTACTTTACAGCCTATTCAAAAAATCTTTAACTTGGTTGATAATAATACTTCTCAGCAATCTGCTCAAAGTATTGAATTGTCTACAGCACTAGTGAGTGAATTAAATCGGAGAGGCGCTTTTATTGGATATGACAAAATACAAGGAATTGTGAATACATTAAAAAATGATACCAATTATCTCGCTCACGATCTTTTAACTGATTATTGGCAACCCCTTTATAGTGTAGATGTACATGAGATTTTAAAGATCGAAGCTGATCTATCATATATTGGGAGTGCAGTTCCAACTGAAAACTTAGATTCGCTTAGCATTCCAATCGACTTGCAACAGTTGATATCAGATGTGAATATTTCGAATACAAAAGAGTATCTAAAAGATATTGCTCGGGATTCAAAGCAGCGTATGGATTTGTTTCAAAAAAAATCAGTGAATTACCGTTTTGAAGACCATTTAGGAATTTTACATAAGATTAGATTAGATCTTATTCTTAACAATGAGCGATTGGATAATATTAATTTAAAAACATCAATTGGCCCAATTCAAGCTCCGAAGGAGGTGATCAGTGCCATTATTGAAAGTTTAAGAACAGGTTCTAAAACTTTTCAACAGTTACATCACCTTCCTTGTTTTCAGCAAAATTTAAAACTACTTGTTGAGAGTATTTTTTTATTGATGAATTGCCATTATATCTACCCTATAAGCGAGCATAGAAAATCAAAGGACCTACGTAAAATAGAACGTCTCAATTCATGGCTGAGTGAGCATCAAATTGAGATTCAAATACCGACGACATATTTCTGATAAACCGCTCTAAGGAGCGGTTTTCTAATTAAGATGTGAGAATACTTAGTGCTGGTTCAGAATAGTAGAATTTTTCAAGATATACACGTGCACGTTGTTTAAGGTGTTCACTAGAAATCATATGCTTAATTACGGGGCAGAGTAGAGCACTTAATTCATTTTGAACAAGGCTTTCGTTGATATTGATATCTTGCATGATCAGATCAAAAGAGCGGTCTTGATTATGGCAATACCACGTGTAAATACCATCGTGTACTTGTTGCTTTAGATATTCAGTTTGACGGAGGTTGTCCCAAATATCATGTCCCATTGCCACAGTATTTGGTAGATCATTGATCTCAACATAGTTTTTAACAGCAGAGAGTGGGACTTGCTTTATTTTGTGCCAAAGATTGGCTTGAAAGTGGTATAGCTTATTATCATCAAAGTGTTGGTTAATCACTTGTTCGCTAATTTGACTGATCTTGATAATATTTTTTTGAAGATAATGTTTGACCGTATCATCAAGATTTGAATCAGTGACACTTTCAAGAACTGATTTCCCCATTTTCATAAAGCGGCCGACACCGGGTACTTTTTTATTCATCACTGAATTATCAATATAATCCTGAATAGAATGATGGATTAACTCGGTGAGCATACTCGAAAATGCGGGATTGTTCACAATACGTTTAATTAGAGCTTGGCGGTGAGCACTTTTAGATGAAATATAAAGTGCAATTCGATCAATGGTGTGAACCGAGATAATATCTTCGATTTGAGTCGTTTCATTAAGCGGGTGAACCAACGCAAATCGAATATGCTCCGCAATCTGTTGAATGAGAGAATCAGTTGTAGGTGTATTTAGAATTTGTTTTTGAAGCAGTGCATTAATCGCCTCGAAAGACCAAATTTGCCTTAAAGGTTGTTTTCGAAACCATTGATAAAAATATAAAAATTCATTTTCAATGGTGTCATCTTGAGAAAATTCATGATCAAGAAATGCCAAATGTGCCTCAATCAACTGTTCGATTTTAGGATTTTTTTCCATGAAAATTCTCAATATCCTTAATTTGACGATGACGTTTTAACGGTATTCATCTTATTTAAAAAACTTAAGTAATGTTGCGCCACAAGATCAGGAGTTTCTACGATAGGTGTATGACCAATTTGATCTAATAGAATAGGGGGATGTGCTTTTTTTAAGGCGGTCCCTAATTCATGTGCAACTTCAACATTGACTATCTGATCTTGTTTTCCCCACAAAATCAATGTTTCAACCTCAATATTTTTTAACAATTGAGCAAATGATTCAACGGTGTACTGTTGATTGAGTTTTACAAGCTGATGAATCAGCTCAGATGTATCCGCCGCGCGTTGAATAAGTGCTTGCTCTTGTTGTTTCTTGATTAAACTGGGTACGAAGGGAGCTTTATGCATGACTCTCCTAGAAACATAATTCAAGTCACCAGGTTGTGAGATTAAAAGCTGCTTTAAATAAATTGGGTTATTGAGGAAAAATGTTTTGTTGCTTCTGAATAATCCACCGGCACTGATCAGAAATAAACTTTTCATTTCTTGAGGATATTTAGCAGCATACATCAGTCCGATTGATCCACCGACAGAGTGACCCGCTAGATTAAGCTGGTTTTCAATGCGTAATGCTTCTGCAAAACGACGTAACTGTTCAGTCAGATGAGGAAGTGATAAGTCAAATCCCTTCGGTGTTAGCGTTTGTCCACTTCCAGGCAAGTCAACGATAATGACGCGATATTGCTGTGTGAGATTCCGAGCGACATGATTCCAACTGTCTCGGTTCATGCCTATACCATGAATTAACAGTAAGGCAGGTCGATCAGCAGGACCACCTTCGCTATAAGACCACACAACATCACCGACGCGAATTGTTTTATTGGATAGTCCTGCCCAAGCACGTTCTTCATTTAAAACTTTTTGATAGTCGATGAATTCAACAGTATTTGCTCGGGTAGATGAGATGCCGAGGCTGAGCATTAACGTGAGTAAAATGCAAAATAAATGTTGATGCTTTAATGTGGGTAAAGGAAGATGAACAAACATGCAGGTGAAATCCCTTAAAACAGGGCGACATTATAATCAAGTGACTTTTATAAAGTAGTAGTTAAAAGTAAAAAATAAATCCTATTTTTGTGATAATTGGTTCTCGATTTAAATAAGTTTTACTTCATAAACATAAATTTAAGCGCTGAATCAGCTGCTAAAGTGTTTAGTAAGGAATGATCATAATCATCAGATTTGAAGAAATTGAAGATATTTTTAGCAATTAACAAAAATTGTAACAGAGTTTAAATTTTGTCAGTGACAATCAAAAAGCACAGTATTAAAATTACCTCAAACCTTGATAAACCATGGATACAAGATGCTAACTGCACAAGAAGCTTTAGAACGTTTAAAAATTGGTAATCAACGTTTTGTTGAAGGTCAAACCAAGCATCAACGATTATTGACGCATCATGAGCGCGCTCAGATGGCTGAAACTCAAGAGCCATTTGCGATTGTATTAGGATGTTCTGATTCACGTGTTCCAGCTGAAATGGTTTTTGATCAGGGCTTAGGTGATTTATTTGTTATTCGTGTAGCAGGCAATATCGTAGCTCCATCTCAAGTTGGAAGTGTGGAGTTTGCAGCCGAAAGTTTTAATTGTCCTTTAGTGATTGTATTGGGTCATACACATTGCGGCGCAATCGACTCAACGATTGAAGCATTACGTAATCCTCAACAACCGCCATCTGTTAATTTGATGTCTATTGTCAATCGCGTACGTCCATCAGTCGAAATTTTAATGCAAACTGAGTTAAAAGATGATTTGAAAAAGCTTTCAGTACACGCGGTTCGCTCAAATGTTTTTGCTTCAGTTAACCAGTTGCGCCATGGTTCTGCGGTGTTGGAAAACTTGATTGCACAAGGTAAATTAAAAGTTGTAGGTGCAGAATACTCACTTGAAACAGGTGAAGTTACATTCTTTGACTTCTAATATCAGCATTTTAAAAAAGCCAGCTTAAGCTGGCTTTTTTATTGATTGGGATTTATGGATCTATATGTCTATAACTTTATAGAGCGCCTTTAATATAAGAATATGCATTATTTAAGAGTTTAGGTTGAGCTTGTTCATTAGGATGAATCAGATCTTTTTGCATGAGTTTATTATTTCCAGCAACACCTTCTAGAAAAAAAGGGAGCAACTTCACATTAAATTGCTGGCTCACAACTTTATAATTATTTTCAAAGGCTTTGCTATACGCTGAGCCATAGTTTGGAGGAATCTTCATGCCAAATATGAGTACTTTGGCATTAGATTTTTGGCTCAATTGAACTAATCGAGTTAGGTTTTGTTGAATCATTTTTGGAGGTTGACCTCGTAAACCGTCATTACCTCCCAATTCAATTACGACAATATCTGGTTTGTGTGTTTGTAGCAATTTGGGCAAACGTGCTAATGCACCACTGCTTGTTTCACCACTGACACTTGCATTGACCACTCGATGTTGTTTCGGATACTGTTGATCAAGACGTTTTTGCAAAAGATTGACCCAACCTTTCTCGGTGGGTACGCCGTAACCAGCACTTAAACTATCACCAAGAATAAGGATAGTTTTTGCAAAGCTATTGATCGGTAAAAGAAACAGACAACTGCAGATAAATAAAAAGGCAGTTTTTCTCAACGTAACAATATTTAAACTTTGACTGATTTGCATAAAGGCTTTCTATGGTTCGTAATGACTCAACTTCTTCAATCATGCCACAAGCGTTAATTTCTGCACAGCAATTGACACAAACGATACAGATCCAACAAAAAAAGTTGACGATTTTTGAGAAACTAAATCTACAAATTTATCCTGGCGAGCAAGTCGCAATCACAGGCAGATCGGGTTCTGGAAAATCTACACTCTTGGGAATTCTGGCGACATTAGATCAGCCAAGTTCAGGAACATTGTCGATTAATGGTATAGCAGTTGAGCAATTAAGCGAAGAGCAACGCGCTCAAATTAGACTTGAAAATATTGGTTTTGTATTTCAATCCTTTCAGCTTTTACCTTCTTTATCTGCGCTTGAAAATGTCATGTTACCGCTGAGAATTCAAAAGAATTTTGATTATGCCAAAGCAGAACAACAAGCCCTTTATTGGTTGAACAAAGTGGGTTTAGATCGTCAAAGTACTCAAACACCTAAAGTACTGTCTGGGGGAGAACAACAACGCGTAGCAATTGCACGCGCTTTAATTGCTGAGCCCAAAATTGTATTTGCGGATGAACCAACGGGAAATTTAGATGGGACGACAGCCCAGGAGATTGAACAGCTTTTATTTGATTTGAATCGGGAGCTGGGCACTACATTGGTTTTAGTCACCCATGATCAAAAGCTAGCACAAAAATGTGAGACGCATTATGAATTGATCGATGGTCAATTAGAAAAAGTGCAAGGCGCTTCAGCTTCTGGAGCGCGTGTATGAGTGCGCTATTCAAACCTTTGTTGAAGCAAAGTTTTGCTAGCACAGGGATTTATTTGCTCATTTTTGCATTGAGTCTCGCGATTAGTGCGACAACCGCTTTAAAGTTCAGTAATGATCAGATTCAACAAGCTGTTTCATTGCAGGCTGCTAAGCTTCAAGCTGCTGATCTAGTGTTGAGTGATCAATATCCGCTCAATGAAAAATTTAAACAGAAGGCGAACCAACTCAATCTACAACAGTCCCAAGTGACGGTTTTTGGTTCAATGGCACATACTGATGAACAATTTGTCATGGTGAATGTCAAAGCGATTGAGTCCAATTTTCCGCTACGTGGTGAACTCATTATTCAACCTGATCAGACTGCTATTCGGTCAGAAGAGGTATGGCTGAGTCAACGTGCTTTAGATTTATTAAATGTCAAAATAGGGGAGAGGGTTCAAATCGCAGATGCGAGTTTTACAGTCACAGGAGTCATTGAAAAGGATTCTAACCAAGAACTCGGATTTTCAGCCTTTTCACCTACAGTGATCATTTCACAATCTGATGTTGCGGCAACCAATGCGATTCAGCCTGGAAGTCGTATCGAATATCGTCTGCTTATGTCTGGTGAGCCGAATAGACTTAATGAGTTTACGGCTTATTTTGATCAGCTCTATCCTAAAAAAATGATTGAACCAAATGCAGATGATCAGCAAGCAATGGAAACCCAAAGCTCAATTCGCTTGAGAACTGCGGATGAGGCGAATACCCGCTTGATGCGTCCAATTGAAAATCTAGATACTTTTTTACAGCTTGCAAACATTCTTACAATTTTACTGTGCGGTATTGCAATTGCGTTGACCAGTCAACGGTACGTTCAACAAAATCAAGATCATGTTGCTTTAATGAGATGTATGGGGGCTGCAAAGTTCCAAATTCTTAAGAACTATATTGCATTGCTTATGATTGCCGTCGCAATTGCGATGTTCATCGGTACTGGGTTAGGGATTGGTCTAGGCTATATTTTATTGCAGTTTATGTTGCAACTAATTCCGCATTTAGACATCCAATTTAGCTTGTTTGATTTGGTTTTGGGGCCTTTGCCGATTGCAATATTTACCAGTGTCATTGTGATGTTTGGATTTATTGTCCCAAGTTTGATGCAGCTCTTAAATACGCCTCCAATTCGTGTTATCCGTGAGGATGTTAAATCTACGCGTTCTCTCTTGACCTTATTGGGAGCGGGAGCTGTAAGTCTTATTTTATTTTGTATTTTGCTAACTCAAAATATACAGCTCTCATTGCTAGTTATCGGTACGATCCTCGCATTGTGTGCAAGTATGTTCAGCATAGTTTGGTTGCTATTAAAGATGATCAAATCTTTGAAAAATAGATGGTCAGCCTATGTACGTGTACCTAATCAAACAGCACTTCAAATTACTGCACTTGCATTAGGTCTGAGCCTGATTACAGTTCTTGTAGTATTAAGGACGGATCTATTAGATCGTTGGCAGCAACAGTTACCTGAAGGTACGCCAAATCAATTTATTTATGGTCTTCCTCCATTTGAAGTTGAGCAATTTAAAGCTCAGATCGAAAAAGAAGGTTGGCCAAGTACACCCTTGTATCCGAATATCCGCGGACGCCTAATTAAACATAATGGTCAGCCATTTTCAGAATCATTAAGAGCGCAAAATAACTCACTCAGACGAGAGTTGAATTTGACTCAAGCTCAAGGCTATCCAGAAGATAATGTCATTGTCAGTGGGCAGCCACAATTGCAGCAGGTAGGAGATGTTTCTGTTGAAGCAAATCTTGCTGAAGAGTTAGGGATAAAAGTGGGTGATCAACTCAGCTTTAGCTTGCCAGAAGGTGAACTTCAAGCCAAAGTTGTAAATTTAAGAACAGTCGAGTGGGAAAGCTTCAGTCCAAATTTTTTCTTCATTTTTGCACCGAATACGATGGATGAAAATGCTGGAAGTTATTTAGGAAGTTTTTTTGTACCTCAAGATGAAAAATCCAAGTTGGTCAATCTGATTCAGCAGTTCTCAAATACTGTATTTATCGATGTTTCCTTAATTTTAGAGGAAATTAAAAACTTAGTATCTGTTCTGGTTCAGATTATTACCATTCTTGCGCTTCTCGTCAGTGTTTCAGGTTTTTTGGTGTTGATTGCTTGCATTAATTTATTGATGGATGAGCGAAAGCGAGAAGTCGCGATTTTAAGATCATTTGGCAGCTCAAAATCCAATTTGAAAAATATGCTGAGTTTAGAAATTGGGTTTATCGGCTTTATGGCTGGCTTAGTATCGTGTTTTTTTGCTGAGGTCATCAGTGCGATCGCCAGTTATAAAATGGATCTCGCAATACAACCGCATTGGGAAATCTGGGTGATTCTACCTATGAGCATGATGATCTTATGTGCGCTGATTGGTCGTTATCGTTTAAGCTACTTAACTGAGATTCCTCCATTAAAAAGCTTGCGCGAACTCAATCAATCATAAAATTTATGAGGTCTAAAAAATGCAATTGGAATTAATACGCCAATTGCATTTTCATTTGTTGCAACATTTCAGCCCAAATGGGTTGTATTCCGCTCACTAAGCCTAAGTTATATTGATACATGAGCCAACATAAGAAGATGCCTAGAGGAAGTACCACGATGGTAGTGGTGAAGCCTAGTCTAAATCGTTGACCGATGTACCAACATAAAGCCATGACTGCACCCATCAACATTCCACCAATATGCGCTGCATTATTTATTCCAGGGATCATGAATCCCATACCAATATTTAATGCCAAGATGATCAGCAGCGATTTACGATCAAAGAGAAATTGTTGTTGTGGTAAAGGGGGAAAAAGAGATAAGAGCGTTAAAGCACCACCTAAACCCATAACGGCACCTGATGCACCTGCGGATACACGTGGAAATAAATCATGGTTGACATGCTCCAATAACTCGTAACTATTCCGAATATCAATCAGTCCACTGATCAAGCTTCCCATAATGCCTGCTAATAGATACAAGCCTAAAAAATAAACGTGTCCAAGTGTTTTCTCAGCGACATTGCCAAAGATATACAATGCCCACATATTGAGCATTAAATGAATAAGACCAAAATGAAAAAATGTACTGCTGAAGATTCGGAGGGGTTCCTCTAAATAAGTCAGCGGTGCATAATCAGCACCCCAGCGCAAAGCATCTATTGTTGCTGGGTTTGATATATCCACCCCGCTAAAGATTTGCCAGATAAAAAGTCCAACATTCAGTGTAATGATTAAAAACGTAATCTGACTTAAGGGTAGACGTGATTGGCTTTGAAATTGGGGTGGTTGCATTTCAGTCATGTCATTGTATTCTGTGATAATGATATGGATTAAGGTCAAGCATGTACTACGCTAACAAAAGGAGCAACACACTGACATGAAAGCATTTATTGTTCGAACTTTATTGGTCATTGTCAGTATCATCCTTGTAATTCAACTATGGATTTTTTCAAGTCTTGCATGGTGGAGAACCAATGCTGTTGATACAACGATGCTCATGCGTTGGACATATTGGACCGACAGTTCGAAGCCTATTCAGCATCAATGGCGTGATTATGAGAATATCAGTGATCATCTGAAACGTGCGATTATTGCAGCTGAAGATGCTAAATTTATGCAACATCATGGCTTTGATTTTGACGGCATAAAACATGCTTTGGAAAGAAATAAAGAAAAAGAACAAGTGGTTGCGGGTGGATCTACCATTTCCCAACAATTATCCAAAAATCTATTTTTATTTAATAAGCGTTCTTTTTTACGTAAAGGACAAGAGGCTGTCGCTACTGTCATGATGGAGCGTATGTGGTCAAAACAACGCATTCTTGAGGTATACATGAACTCAATTGAATTTGGAGATCATATTTTTGGTGTGGAAGCTGCAGCACGTCATTATTTTGGAAAATCGGCAAGCAGTCTAACACGTGAGCAAGCCGCATTTTTGGCAGCGATCTTGCCGAATCCGCGTTATTATCAACACCACCGTCAAGATCGTAAACTCAAAAATAAACAGCGAATTATTTTGCGTTACATGAATGCTTCAAGAATTCCGTGAGATGTAATTGTCTAAAAAACTTTCGTGAGATCAAAAATGCACAGTGATCATGTGCATTTTTTATGAAATTGTCATAAATTTGAAGCATACTTAAGACAGATCTTTAGCATGCAGGTTTTGTGGTATGAATACCGCGATGACAAATACTCCAACTGAATATACTTATAATGAACGATATATCAATCGTGAACTTTCAATTTTAGATTTTCATCTTCGTGTTTTAGAACAAGCGGTTGATCCATTGCATCCATTGCTTGAGCGAATGAATTTCTTATTGATTTTTTCAAGAAATATGGACGAATTCTTTGAAATTCGTGTTGCGGGTGTTATGGAGCAATTGGAGCTCGGTAATGAAAGCCGTAGTCCAGATGGGTTAACACCAAAGCAAGTTCTTGAGAAAATTTCACAGACTGCGCATGCTGCAATAGAGCGTCAATATCGTATTTTGAATGATGAAATTTTTCCAAAATTACGTGAAGAAGATATCTGCTTCTTACGTCGTGGAGAGTTGACACCTGCTCAATCCCAATGGATTAAAAAATATTTTCAGGAACAAGTTGCGCCAGTACTTACTCCAATTAGTTTAGATCCAGCACATCCATTCCCGCGTTTAGTCAACAAATCACTCAACTTTATCGTCACGCTAGAAGGCAAAGATGCTTTCGGACGACAGATTGATTTAGCTGTTGTTCCTGCGCCACGTTCTTTACCACGTGTGGTTCGTTTACCTGACGAGTTAACTGATGGTAAAGAACACCACGTGATGCTGTCAGCGATTATTCATGAGCATGTCTCTGATTTATTCCCAGGAATGACTGCGACAGGTTGCTATCAATTCCGTGTGACGCGAAATGCAGATTTAGCCCTTAATGAAGATGTCGAAGATTTGGCAAAAGCTTTAAAAGGGGAGTTAAACTCTCGTCGATTCGGACGTGCTGTCCGTTTAGAAGTGACAGAAAATTGTCCAAAACATATTTATGATTATCTTCTCAACGAATTCGACTTACATGAAGAACAATTATATAAAGTTGATGGACCTGTGAACTTGGCACGTTTAGTGTCTAATTTTAAACGTCCGCATTTGAGATATGACTCCCATACGCCGGTCATTCCTAAAGTATTAAAAAAGTCTGAAAATGTTTTTTCTGCAATGAAGAAACAAGACATCCTTTTACATCATCCATTCGAATCATTTGCCCCAGTTATTAATTTATTACGTGAGGCAGCACGAGATCCACAAGTTTTAGCGATTAAGCAAACATTATATCGAAGTGGGCCTGATTCTGAGATTGTTCAAGTTTTGGCTGAAGCTGCACGCAATGGTAAAGAAGTCACAGCTGTCATTGAACTTCGAGCGCGATTCGATGAAGAGTCAAATATTGCGGTAGCAAATGTTTTGCAAGAGGCTGGTGCTGTGGTGGTTTATGGCATCGTAGGCTATAAAACACATGCAAAAATGATTCTCGTTGTGCGCCGTGAAAATAATAAATTGGTTCGTTATGTGCACTTAGGTACAGGGAATTACCATGCAACCAATGCCCGTATCTATACCGATTACGGATTGATGACAACGGACAAAGAGCTTTGTGAAGATGTGCATCGTATATTCCAAGAGTTGACTGGAATGGGCAAAATGGCAAAATTGAAGAAATTACTTCATGCACCATTTACGTTACATACGCAGTTAATTAGTTATATTGATGAAGAGATTGCTCACGCTAAAGCGGGTAAGCCAGCTCAGATTATTGTGAAAGTGAATGCGCTGACTGAAGTGCAACTGATTAATAAACTTTATGAAGCATCACAAGCTGGTGTGCAGATTGATTTAATCATACGTTCAATTTGTTGTTTAAGACCAGGTTTGCCAGGGCTTTCTGAGAATATCCGTGTGCGCTCTATCGTTGGACGATTCTTAGAGCACACACGTGTGTATTATTTTGGAAATGCAGGGCAACCACGACTGTATTGTTCAAGCGCAGACTGGATGGATCGTAATTTATTTAATCGTGTTGAAGTTTGTTTCCCTGTTGAGGATCCAACTTTGAGAAAGCACATTTATCAACATGGTTTATTGAATTATATGAAAGATAATCAACAAGCTTGGTTGTTAAATGGTGATGGAACTTGGTCACGTGCGCAATGCGATGAAGGTGAGACTCCTCATAATGCGCAACATAAATTGCTTGAACTCTTTAAATCTTAAATGATTTTTATAAAAAAAGGAGCCAAATGGCTCCTTTTTTGTGATGACTTATTAGCAAATATCAGCAGTAATGCGCTGTAGAATTTGTAAAAGGACATCAAATTCGCTTTGCAATGGCGTACTTTTACGCGTCACTAATGACAGAATGCGTGAAGGGGCATTCTCAATTGGTCGGATCACCAATTGATCATTATTTTTCAGCATATGTGTATTTACCGCAATCTGAGGTAGTAATGTAAAGCCCAGATTAGAACTCACCATTTCAACCAAGGTTGGTAATGAGCTCGCTTTAAGGCGATGATCATTCTTGCGTTCACCGATAGGGCATACACTTAAAGTATGGTCTCTTAAGCAATGACCTTCTTCAAGCAACATGAGGTGTGTCAAATCAAGGTCTTCTAGAGATTTAGCTTGCGCCGTTTTGTGGTCAGCTTTGTTTGCAACTAAGTACAAACTCTCTTTCGCAACTTCAGCGACTTTTAAGCCACGTGTGTCGAATGGGAGCGCTAACATGATCATGTCTAAATTGCCATGTTCTAGCTTTTCAACCAAATGTTCACTCTGTGCTTCATGAAGATGTAGTTGAATTTTAGGCAGCTCTTTATGAACTTCTTCTAACAATTGCGACAAAATAAACGGTGCAATCGTTGGAATAATTCCTAAATGAAGATCACCAGTAAGTGGTTCGCTCATCTCACGGCTCAGTCGCATGAGATCTTGAGCATCAGCAAGAAGGACACGTGCTCGTGCAACCACTTGCTCACCGAGAGGGGTTAAACGTACATTTTGGCGATCACGTTCAACGAGAACGCCACCCAATAAACGCTCGAGCTCCATAATCCCGCCAGAAAGCGTAGACTGAGTAACGAATGAGCGACGTGCTGCTTCTGTAAAATGCAACGTCTCAGACAGAGTCACGAGATATGACAGCTGTCTTAGGGATGGTAATGCAGCCATAGTGTCCTAGTGTTTATCATTTAAAATGTTTTGCAAACAAACCACTCAGTTGTGGGATGAAATGCGCAGGAATATCATGCCCCATTCCTTCGATTAATTCAAACTTTGCGCCTGATATTGCTTTTGATACTGCCTTGCCGTGGCTAAAAGGGAGTAGACGATCCTTTGAGCCATGTACAACCAGTGTTGGCTTTTGAATTTGCTTATCGATAGAAACTAATGAGCCTGTACATAATATTGCTAAAAACTGTTGAAGTACACCCGCTGGATGATAACTACGCTTATATAATTTACGCGCGTTTTGAATAACTTCCAATTGATTGACGTAACCAGGTGAACCAATCGTCTGAATGACTTTAATACTATGATTTACAATACCATCTTCATCATTCGATGCAGGGCGACCAATAAGACTAAATAATTGTTTTGGAAATGGTGGCGGAAGAAATGGCTGATTATTACTGGTAAATAATAATCCTAGTTTATCCACTTTTTCTGGATATTTTGCTGCCAATATCTGAGCGATCATTCCCCCCATTGATGCACCAATAATATGCGCTTTTTCAAGACCTAATCGTTCAATTAGTAACGCTACATCTTCAGCCATATCATATAAATTGTAAGGAGAGCCTTGATTTCCTAGACCAAAAGCAAATCGACCCATAAGTTTAAATGTATTGAGGCGAGGTCCCTTGTGCTTAATTTTTGTTGAGAGGCCAATATCTCGGTTATCGAAACGAATGACTCTGAAACCTTGGTCTATTAAAGATTTGCAAAAAAAATCTGGCCAAAAAAGCATCTGCGCACCCAGTCCCATGATGAGAATAATCGTAGGATGTTCAGCCTTGCCTCCAACTTCAATATGAAGGTCGATCCCATTGCCTAGACTCACTTTACTTTCTTGCATGAATGGAGCATAAGGTGAAACTTGATATTCTAGTGCGTTATTCATTTTTATTGTGTCCAAACTAAAAGGGTACTTTCATTTGAAAATACCCTAAATCTTTGAATAATTAAACGGCAGCTGGAATTAAATCTGGGACCAGTTTGGTCAATGTTAAACGTTGCTTCGCTGCTGTTGGTCCAAGTAGCACAAATCCACGAAGCGTTGATTCTTGGTCAAGTGCTTTAGCAATCATTCCGTCATCGAGTTCTTCAGTTTCCCAAGTTGCCTCTACACCTTGAGGTACAGGTAATACAGTCAGTGGTGCAGCAGGAGTTTTCACTGCGACTGGCATCGCTGGATAATGAACTTGTGTATTTTCACCAGACAATGTTTTAGCTAAAGCACGTGCTTGTTGCATAATTGGCATGACATACGGAAGCAGTAAACCATTCACTTCTGCACAATCACCTAATGCATAAATCTCGGTTTTATTGGTTTCCATTAAAGTGTTAGTCACAATTCCACGGCTGGTATGGATTCCTGCTTCTTGTGCAACTGATGTATTGGGTTGGAGGCCAACAGCGGAAAGAACAACGTCAGCTGTAAAGCTCTGTCCATTTGTAAGCGTTACGGTATAGCTTTCGTCTGAGTTTTTACTTACACGATCTACGGTGGTGCTTAATGCAAACTGAATACCTGTTTCTTCAAGATTTTGCTGGAAAGCATGTGCGACGTGTTCTGGTAGAAGACGACCTAAAGGTTGTGGAGCAAGATCAATCACAGTCGCTTGATGACCTGTGTTCTGTAAATCGTTGGCAAATTCACACCCAATGAGGCCTGCACCTAAAATGACAACACGCTTGTCTTGTTTAAGGTCGAGCTTAGAGCGAAATTCACGATAATCAATCAGTGAGTTAACTACATGAATATCATCAGCGCCATCACCTGAAATGGCTAAACGAATAGGGTTCGCACCTACAGCTAATATTAACTTGCTGTATATAAGGTTTTCAGCTTGTCCATCTTTTGTGTAGGTCAATTGATGTTGATCTGCAGAAATTGAAGTTACAGTCGCATGATGAATAATTTGCATATTCAATTGCGCAGACATTTTCTCAGCATCACCTAAGGCAATTTGTTCTGGCGCTTTTTTACCAACAAGTGCATTAGATAAAGTTGGTTTTGCATAGTTCACCGCATCATCTGAGCAAATCATAACAAGTGCTTGTTCAGCATTCAGTTTGCGAAACTCTCGCGCTAATGTGTAACCTGCCATGCCAGAGCCAACAATGATGATCGGTTGCATAGTACTCTCCAATACTGATAATTTTTTTAATAAATAAGAAAAAAGACCATATCAAAATGGTCTTTAAAGGAAATCTGTATTAGATTTCAATCATTTCAAAATCTGCTTTTGATACGCCGCAATCTGGGCAAGTCCAATCATCTGGAATATCTTCCCATTTAGTGCCTGCAGCAATGCCATCTTGTGGCCAGCCTTCTGCTTCGTCATAAATCCATCCACAAACGATGCATTGATATTTTTTCATTTGATTCTCCAAAAATACTGACAATTCCATTTATTGGTGTCAGCCAAAATCTTTCTCACACCTAGACTCAAGTGATATGAATTTTTATCGTTCATATTCAAGCAAATTTTTACGCAGTTCGAGGTGGAAAGTAAAGTAAATAACGGAGTTTAGCTGACTAAAAGAGAAGCTGAATGGCAGATTAGGACAAAACGCATGCTAATTATGCTAATGCATGATAAGACTGAGCATTAAATCTTTGAAATATTTGCCAAAATTATATTCATTATGATTTAAAAAAAATTGTCAGACTTTTGTCGCGTATAGATTTACCAGCTATTCATATAAAATTTATACTGTTTGTGTTTTATACTTGTTATTTAATTAAAAAATGGTTTATTAAAAATCAATAAGTTATATTGGTTGGTGTTTTTGCTTGGCTCAGGTTTGCTATATTTTTTGTCAATAATTCGTTAAAATTCACGCATTCTTTTGTTTAATTCTTATCTCCTATGTCTACTTCTTTGTCTACATCATTGTGGTCACACATTCGTACGGTCCAAGATTTTCCAAAACCAGGAATTTGTTTCTTTGATTTAACTCCTTTGTTCATGCAGAGCATTGCACCTTTAACTGATGCCTTAATCGAAAGTATTCCTGCGGAACAATTGGCAGAGGTAGAGAGTTTCGTTGCTGTTGAAGCACGTGGGTTTGTTTTGGCGAGTTTGTTGGCGCAACGTACTGGCAAGGGGTTGTTGTTGGTTCGTAAAGCTGGAAAATTACCACCACCAGTAATTGGTGTGGGCTATAGCCTTGAGTATGGCATGGACCGTTTAGAAATGTCTGCGGATGTACAGGCTCAAAAAGTGATTATTGTTGATGATGTATTGGCCACAGGTGGTACATTAAAAGCAGTTAAGCAATTGATGGATAAATGTCAGCACACTGTTTTAGGGGCGAGTATTTTTCTTGATTTACCAGACTTACACGCGGATTTAGGAATGAATATTTGGTCTGTTTTGGACGATAAATCAAAACCTCAAATTTAAGTCGAAATGCCTTGTGATTCACAAGGCTTTTTTAATGTGATTGATGATTTGAGTGGCTGACTAATCCGATCAGGTAATTCAGGCGATCAGGGTTTTCCAGTTGATGACGACCACCAATAATACTTTCAACGTACATGTATGGCTCTAATAAGTCAGAGGTACTATGCATATCAATCAGTTCATCACCAAGTTCGATATAAGCGATTTGAGATGAGGTTTTGGATTGAAGCTCCTCAATTGTAATCGCTGGATAATCAGGATCAAAAGATGGCATTAGGCTCGGATTTGCAATCACAGCAGGAAGTTGAAATCGATTTGACATCTTTAATGCCCAGTAACCACCTAGACTATGTCCTACTAAAATGTCTGGTTTAATTTTCTCGATCATATCGATATAAAAACGTTCAACAGCAGCGTATTTTAAATTTCGATAATCAACATTAATGCAATATTTATTTTTAGAAAGAATTGCCTGAAACTTGGTAGATTCTCTTGAAGAATCTAATCCATGCATAAACAATACTTTAGGCTCTTGAGTGTTCATAAGTCATCATTAAATCCATTCTATTTTTTATGATTGTTGAAAGTATACTTTTCCACAATTTATAGGATGATTGTAGAGTGCTGTATTGAAAGTACAACTTAGCTTTTGGTCTAAGAAATGTTCAGACCTAGACTTTAGTAGATGAAATTAAGCGTTTTTCAAATGGCTGATTATTTTTTCTAATGCTCAAGTACTTTGAATTCTGCTATGCTATGCAACTTCTTTTTTAAATAAAATTACGAGGCAGAGATGACGCAACAAAACGCTCAATCGACTTCTGAACAAGCCATTTCCGAAAACGATTTAATCGCACAGCGTCATGCCAAGTTAAAACAGATTCAAGATAAGGCTCAAGAGCAGGGTACTAGCCCTTGGCCAAACACGTTTAAGCGTGAACATTATGCACAAGACCTTCAGGATCAGTTTGCTGATAAATCAAAAGAAGAAATTGAAGGCAGTGAAAAAGTTTATGTCAAAGTTGCGGGTCGAGTGATGTTGAACCGCGGTTCGTTCATGGTGATCCAAGACATGACCGGCCGTATTCAGCTTTATGTTGCACGTAAAGAATTATCTGCAGAGACTTTAGACATTATTAAAGGTCTTGATCTAGGTGATATTATTGCCGTTGAAGGTTACATTGGACGTTCAGGCAAAGGTGATCTTTATGTGCATATTGAACATTTTGAACTCCTCACTAAATCACTCCGTCCTCTTCCAGATAAGTTCCACGGTCTAACAGATACAGAAGTTAAATACCGTAAACGTTATCTTGATCTGATCGTTAACGAAGAAACGCGTAAGACTTTTGAAATTCGAGCAAAAGTAGTTGCTGGTATTCGTAACTTCTTGACTGAAAAACGTTATATGGAAGTTGAAACGCCAATGATGCATGTGATTCCAGGTGGTGCTTCTGCGCGTCCATTTGAAACGCATCACAATGCCTTAGACATGCCATTATTCTTACGTATTGCACCAGAACTTTACTTAAAGCGTTTGGTTGTAGGTGGTTTTGAACGTGTGTTTGAGATTAACCGTAACTTCCGTAATGAAGGTGTGTCTACACGTCACAACCCAGAATTCACTATGATCGAATTCTACCAAGCTTATGCAGACTACAAAGACTTGATGGAACTGACAGAGCAAATGCTAGAAAAACTAGCAATTGATATCTTAGGTTCGACAGATGTACCTTATGGCGAAGAAGTGTATAGCTTCAAAGGTCCATTCAAGAAAATCTCAATGTTTGATGCAATTCTTGAACATAACCCACAATTTACACCTGAAAATGTAAATGATCGCGAGTTCTTAGCTGAGTTTGTTAAGAATGAACTTAAAGAGCAAGTGAAGCCAGGTTTTGGTCTAGGTAAGCTTCAAACGATTGTATTTGAGGAAACTGTTGAAACGAAACTTCGTCAACCGACCTTCATTACTGAATATCCTGCGGAAACCTCTCCATTAGCACGTCGTAACGATGACAACCCGCACATTACTGACCGTTTTGAATTCTTCATTGGTGGTCGTGAGCTTGCAAATGGCTTCTCAGAGTTAAATGACCCAATTGACCAGGCTGAGCGTTTCCAAGCACAGGTAGCTGAAAAAGATGCGGGTGATGATGAAGCAATGCACTATGATGCCGACTTCGTTGAGGCGCTTGAATATGGATTACCTCCTACAGCAGGTGAAGGGATTGGTATTGATCGTCTGGTAATGCTATTTGCCAATGCGCCAAGTATTCGCGATGTGATCTTATTCCCACATATGCGTCACAAAAATGCGTAATAGTGAAATAAAAAAAGCCCTTCTTTGAAGGGCTTTTTTAATTTTTCTTAACATAAAATTAAATTTAAATGTTTTTTAGTGTGAGTGTATTTTGAGGTTTTAATCACAAAATATTTAATTAATGTGATAAAAAATATAGAAAATTATCATTAAGGCTAATCTGTTTAACCAGCTGTATGTTTATCAAAATATTTATACAATGTTATTAAATGTATCTAATTAAATACTTAATGTAAAGTTAATGGATTTATAAATTAAAAATTCAAATAATCAATAAGATATAATCCTAAATTGATTTGTGATGAACCCTAATAGACTTATAAAAATCCTATCATCGAGCTTACTATTTTCTAGTCCACTGGTGTTTGCCAATGGTATTCTCCTCAACGATGAAAACCTGAGAGATGATTTAAATTGGCTGAATCAACAAGGTGTGATTCAAATAAGCACCTCGACATGGCCGCTAAGTGGTGATGAAGTCCAGCGTGCCCTCACCAATGCTAAAATTAACTCCATTGAACAACAAAAGGTTATTCAGGAAGTCGAAAGAGCGATTAAGCAGCAAAATGAAACATTAAAAGTTGATGCTTTCGCGGAGAGTGATCAAAAGAAAATCCCACAATCTTTTGCCGATCATCAAAAAGCACAATATGCGCTTGGTGCAGAGTTAAATCTTGGGGGGCAAAATTGGGATGCGAAGCTCAAAGTTAGAGGTGAAAAAGACCCTCAGATAGACAATGGGCAAGATGTTAACCTAGAAGGCTCATATCTTGCGGGTAAACTTTGGAATCAATGGTTCATTGCTGGTCAGATTCCAACCTACTGGGGATCTGGACACGATGGTAGTTTGATACGTGGAGATGCAAGTCGACCAGTATATGGTTTCACTCTACAGCGTGCTGAACAGTCTGCTTTTGATCATAAATGGCTCTCATGGATCGGGCCTTGGCAATACCAAGCTTTTGGCGGCCAGTTAGATGATTATAAAGCAGTTCCTGATGCTAAAATTATTGGTTTACGTTTGACCGCACAACCACTACCTTATTTAGAGTTCGGTGCATCACGCATTATTCAATGGGGTGGTGAAGGTCGCCCTGAGGATTTAGGAACTCTCTGGGATGCTTGGATTGGTAAAGATAATGTTTACGGGGATACTGTTAATCCATCTAACCAGATTGCTGGATTTGATGCGCGTTTGAATCTAAGCTATTTATTGAACCAGCCAATCGGCGTCTATGCTCAATACGTGGGGGAAGATGAAGCAGGTGGCTTACCTGCTAAGAAAATGTATCAGGCTGGGGTGGATTATTCTTCATCTTTAAAAAAAATGCCTTATCAGGTTTATGCTGAGTGGGTAGACACCACTACAAATGGGAAGGCCCAAGGAATATCTTATAATCACAGTGTTTATACAGATGGATATTATCAACATGGCTATCCTCTTGCACATGCGATTGGGGGAGATGGTGAGATGATTTCTTTGGGTGGAAATATTCGTTTTGATGCCATGAATAGACTTTCAGGTCGCGTATTATTTTCAAAAGTAAATCAATCAAATCGAGATACCAATGCTGCATTTTCCGAAGAAGATGATATCCAAGCATTAGATTTAACTTGGACGCATTTTGTGAAGCCGAATTTGCCATTAAAGATTAATGGTTGGATTGCAGATTCAGATCGTCATGGTAATGATGCAGGTGCTTCTGTTGGTATTGAAATACCTTTAGATGTCAAAAAACTGGGACGTTAATATTCTTAGATTAGCAATTGAAAAAGCCACCTGAAAAGGTGGCTTTTTTTACATGAGACTTGTTTGTATCCGAACTTTCATTTCTAAGCTAAGTTGCGCGATATAATCCTTCATCCATGGGTAATTCTGTCCCATTGGATTTACTTTAGTGGCTGTGTCTAAAAAACTAAGCTCAGGTTGACTGAATAATTGCTTTTCTAAGCAGTCTTTAAATTGCTCAGCGTTCGCATATAAATCTGTTTCAACTACAAAAAAATGTTTTGGGTAATTGTAAAAGGCGTAGCACAAATTAAAAGCTTTTTGATTGCCTTTTAAATGACCAATACTAATTTCACTTCTATGATCTTGATTGCTATGTGTAACGCCAATCAAGAACTTTAGTTTTTGATCAGTATGTTCAACAGCAAACTGTAAGCCAATTTGATCAGCAGTTAACTCGTGCTGAACAAAAATATTTAAAGCAGAACCATTTTCAGTAAACGGTTCTTGTAACACTAGAATTTGATGATGCTGATAAATATGACCAGCAATTTGAGCTCGCTCTAAATGTTGTTTAAGAGATTCAAGGCTAAGCATGGGAGATAAAAATAACTAATTTAGAGATTTTTTATATTGAATGAATCCCGTTTCGGTTGCAACACGATTATACAAAAGTCTAGCATTATCATTGCTTTTATGGGTTAACCAATACACTCTATCATAATTATTTTTACATTCGTCATAACTAAATTCTATTAATTTCCTGGCTAAGCCCTGATTTCTATAATTTGCATCAATAAACAAATCTTGGAGATAACAATAAGGGAGTTTAGTCCAAGTGCTTGCGTGAGAAATGAGATGTACAATTCCGACGACGTTTTGATTTTTTATAATGGCATAGCCAAACATATCGGTTTGCGACGCATCAGATAATCGTTTGAAAGTCAGAGCCGCTTGTTGAGGATTCAATTCGGTCTTGTAGAATTCAAGGTAAGCTGACCAAAGGGCTAACCATTCTTGGTATTTTATATTTGAAAGGCCTGTAATTATTATCATAATTAGATTGTCTCTTTGCTTATATTCTATTTGGGTATATCAATATAAAAAAACGAGATAAAGCTCCGTTGTCTAAATCACTATAATGAATATAAATTTTCAAAAGTGTCATAAGTACACATATTCTAGCTGGTGTTGTCCATGTCATTAAATGAGGAAAGACTTACTCATCTTAAACAGCTTGAAGCTGAGAGTATTCATATCATTCGCGAAGTTGCTGCAGAATTCGAAAATCCAGTCATGCTTTATTCGATTGGTAAGGACTCGGCAGTTATGCTGCATTTAGCGCTTAAAGCATTCTATCCTGCAAAACTCCCTTTTCCACTGTTACATGTAGATACAGGTTGGAAATTTAAGGACATGATTGCTTTCCGCGACAATATGGCTAAGCAACACGGTTTCGATCTTATCGTCCACCAAAATAAAGAAGGTAAGGATGCTGGGATTAACCCATTTGATCATGGTAGTTCGAAATATACTGATATCATGAAAACTCAGGGTTTAAAACAGGCATTAGATAAATACAAGTTCGATGCTGCATTTGGTGGTGCTCGCCGTGATGAAGAAAAATCACGTGCCAAAGAACGTGTGTATTCATTCCGTGATGATAAACATCGTTGGGATCCTAAAAACCAACGTCCAGAACTTTGGAATCTTTACAATGGTAAAGTGAACAAAGGCGAAAGTATCCGTGTGTTCCCATTGTCGAACTGGACTGAGCTTGATATTTGGCAATATATTTACTTAGAAAGTATTCCACTTGTTCCATTGTACTTGGCGGCAGAACGACCTGTTGTTGAGCGTAGTGGTACATTAATTATGGTGGATGATGAGCGTATGCCTTTAAAAGAAGGTGAAGTTCCACAAATGAAATCGGTTCGTTTCCGTACTTTGGGGTGTTACCCATTGACAGGTGCGGTGGAGTCGACTGCTAACACCTTGCCAGAAATTATCCAAGAAATGTTGCTTGCAACCAGTTCTGAGCGCCAAGGTCGAATGATTGACCATGATGAAGCGGGCTCGATGGAAAAGAAAAAGCAAGAAGGTTACTTCTAGAATCTCTCTTGCGCAGCAGCGTTGCTCCTCTCTTTGTAAAAGAGAGGAGTCATCCTCCTTTTTCAAAGGGGGAACGAGGGGGATTCAAATACACCGATTTCAACATATTTGTGGAGCTATGAGCCATGTCTCATCAATCAGATTTGATTAGCCAAGATATCTTGGGTTATTTAAAACAACACGAAAATAAAGACTTATTACGCTTTTTGACTTGCGGTAACGTAGATGATGGTAAATCAACTTTAATTGGTCGTTTACTTTACGATTCAAAATTGATTTATGAAGATCAATTGCAAGCAGTAACACGTGATTCTAAAAAAGTCGGTACAACAGGTGATGCACCTGACTTAGCGTTACTTGTAGATGGTTTACAAGCAGAGCGTGAACAAGGTATTACGATTGATGTAGCTTACCGTTATTTCTCTACAGAAAAACGTAAGTTCATTATTGCCGACACTCCGGGGCATGAACAATACACACGTAACATGGCTACAGGTGCGTCTACGTGTGACCTTGCGATCATTTTAATTGATGCGCGTTACGGTGTTCAGACACAAACACGTCGTCATACGTATATTGCAAGCTTACTTGGTATTAAGAACATTATTGTTGCGATCAACAAAATGGACTTGGTTGAGTTCTCTGAAGCACGCTTTAATGAGATTCAAACAGAATACGCAGGCTTTGTTGCACAATTGGGTGACCGTAAACCATCTAACATCATCTTTACGCCGATTTCTGCGTTAAATGGTGATAACGTTGTAAACAAATCACCAAATACACCTTGGTACACAGGCGAAACTTTGATGGGTACGCTTGAGTCTGTAGAGATTAATCGTACTTCAGCTAAAGCTGACTTCCGCTTCCCTGTACAGTATGTGAACCGTCCTAACCTCGATTTCCGTGGTTTCTGCGGTACGATCGCACTAGGTGATATCAACGTTGGAGATACAATTACTGCGTTGCCATCAGGTAAATCATCTACAGTTAAAGAAATCGTTACTTTTGATGGTAACTTAGAACGTGCAGTTGCTGGTCAAGCAGTGACATTAACGTTAAACGACGAGATTGATATTTCTCGTGGTAACGTACTTGTACGTGCAGACCAAGAAGTACCGGCAATTTCTCGTTCTGTTCAAGCGACTGTTGTATGGATGGCTGACCAACCGCTTGCGATTGGTAAGTTATATAACGTGAAGATTGGTACGCAAACTGTTCCTGCTAAGGTAACAGCAATTAACTTCCGTACAAACGTAAATACGCTTGAAAAAGTTCAAGTTGAAAACTTAGAGCTGAATGCGATTGCGAATGTAACGATTGAATTTGATGCACCAGTCGTATTTGACCGTTATCAAGATAGCCGTTACACAGGTTCATTTATCTTTATTGACCGCTTAAGCAACGTTACAGTTGGTGCAGGTATGGTTGAAGAGGCAGTTGAGTGGACTGCACATAATGAGCCTGTAACATCAGAAGCACGTGCGGCGCGTTTGGGTCAAAAGCCTGCTGCGGTAACTGTATCAAATGCTGCAATTGTGAATGCACAAGTATTAGAAAGCTTATTGATCCAACAAGGTGTTGTCGCGATTGCTAAAGCTGGTTTAACTGCTGAGCAAGTTGCATTATTACGTGAAACTGGAGTGGTGGTCATTACTGATACTGCAACAGGTACGGATGCAAGTTTTGAAGTAGAAGCTGCTGAAGAATTGGCTGAGAAGATTGTGGAATTGGTTCGTCTTTAAGATTAACTGATTTAAAAAAACCCGCCTGATGGCGGGTTTTTTTATTTAAAAGTTAATAACGACCACACTAGTCTTAATGAGCTAAGATAGGGTAAACATTAACGATAAATTCGAGATATGATGAAATAATAGCGTATTTGCTTTTGATGCTCTTAACGGCGTGTGTTAATGCTCCGATACAACAAAAACACCCTAGTAAAGCTTGTTTAGAATACCAACAGATGATGACAGCGCCTATGCCTAGAGAAGCTATGCAAAAACTGAAAAAAAGTGCTTCGAATCTAAAGAATAGAGATTAACGGTAAAATTGAACTAAAAACTTAAAACATTTTCATAGAGTAGAAAAGCTAAAAAATAAAATCATCGTTTAAAGTTAAATATTTTTTTATTGCTCATGAGTCTTGATTAAGATGGAAACTAATCCATTCTATTTAATATACATTTATTAAGAAAAAATATTAAATCATGCCTCAAGGTTCAAAATTTTAACGATATTGGATTAGTTTTGTGTGCTTGAAACTTGAAAAATATAGGAATAGTGATTGCATTGGTGCTAAATTAAATGAGATGAAATGATTAGGCGCTACAATGAATAAAGCACTCCCAAAATTTCACCCCAAACATCTCAATTGGCTGATGCCGTTAATTTTGTCATGTTTGATGAGTGGTTCAATTTCTTTAATTAATATTGTAATGAATCGTGGATTTTTTGATGGGATCTGGGTGGTCTGGATAAAGACGTGGGCAATGTCTTGGTTAATCGCATTTCCATTGATCTTAATATTTTTACCTGTGGTAAGAAAAATCTTAATGCGGTTTGTAAAAACGATACCATAGCCCTTGAAAGAAAGGTTTGATTAGCATTTAAAACAACAATTATAAAATTCTATGATCTTGCAACTGTTAAAAAATCGGGATAATTTTGCAAGTCGATAAAAATTACAACCTAAGGATTGGCATGACATATAACTCAGTATTCAAGGAAAACTTATTTCAGAATCAGGTCATCATTGTGACAGGAGGTGGTTCTGGTATTGGACGTTGTACAGCTCATGAGCTTGCATCATTGGATGCACAAGTGATTATTACAGGGCGTACCCAAGAAAAACTCGATAAAGTTGTTGCTGAAATCATGGAAGATGGTGGTAGAGCCTATGGCATCGCTTGTGATAATCGTGATGAAGCACAAGTGAAAGCCATGATTAGCGAAGTAACTAAAAAATTCGGACGAGTTGATGGCTTGGTGAATAATGCAGGCGGACAATTTCCAGCGCATTTAGAAAAAATCTCAGCCAATGGATTTGATGCTGTCATTCGAAACAATCTACACGCTACATTCTATCTTATGCGCGAAGCTTACAATCAGTGGATGAATAAGCATGGTGGAAGTATTGTCAACATGACTGCTGATATGTGGGGAGGTATGCCGAATATGGGACATTCAGGCGCAGCTCGTGCAGGGGTCGATAATCTGACCAAGACAGCTGCTGTCGAATGGGGTAAATCAGGAGTTCGCGTGAACGCCGTAGCACCTGGATGGATTTTGTCATCAGGTATGGATACATATACTGGTGAAATGGCTGAAAAAGTGATTCCAAGTATGGCGGAGAAAGTTCCTTTGCAACGCATGGGAGCGGAAGCTGAGGTGTCATCAGCGATCGTCTATTTATTGTCTGAAGCATCTAAATTTATATCGGGTGTCACGATACGGATTGATGGCGCAGCTTCTCAAGGCACACGTATATTTCCATTAAGTCCGGCTGAGAATAATCAAGCCTATGATGGATTTCACCGTTCTTTTTTACCCGAAGTGATCCAAAATTTAAAAAAATAAGAAATGCCCAATTGAAGCTTTAAACTTAACAATTGGGCATGTAAATTTAAAGTTTCTTACTGAATCGTGACTGTGACGGGTTTACCGTACAGGGTGTAGCTATAATTCGGAGCAATCGTGTATTGATAGCTCGGCATGACATAGGCTTTGCCTTTTTCACTAAACGTAATCGACTGACCATTTTTACTATATTTGGCAGAACCAGGCAGAACAATCATTGAATTAAAGTTTTGTGCTGAAGCCTTACCTATTTGAGTAACTTTTTCTCCACTAAAAACAACAGGCTGTCCCACTTTCGCAGTAATTTGACCTGGAGTATTGATCTTGACGACTAAATCAGAAGATTCATGAGCATAATCGGTGGTTAAGCCATGTGTTCCTTGTACATACATACGATTAAAATCATCTTTATTGGTACGGAATGTCCAAGGCCAGAAAGTTACGCCACGTAAGCTCGCCATTGACATTAACTCTTTGCTTAATCCTGCAAAAGACGGGTTAAATGTAGAAGAATATTTTTGAGTCGCGTCTAATATTCGACGTGTGTTTACAATATTGCTTTGTGCGTTCGGCGTACTCGTTAAGAAGCCTGTAGAAACACCCGGTAAGGTATTTTTCATCTGTAAGATTTGATCACCATTAAAACTAATAACAATCGATTGATCATAGGCATTATGCTTATCTAAAAGCTCTTTAATCTTCGCTACAATTTCAGGCTTAGCACTTTTAATTTCGATGAAATTGGTCACATGGGGGTATTTTTTGACTGCAGCCAAAACCTCATCCATGGTTGGAACTGGACGACCATTGGGAATCGTACGTAACTGACGAATTTCAGCTAAGGTCAGATCTTCAGTGTTTCTGCTATCACCTGTGGTACGTTTTAGCGTCCCGTCATGCATCAAGAAAACATGTCCATCTTTCGATAGATAAACATCATATTCAACTGCATCAGCACCTACCTCAATAGCTTTGATTGTTCCTTCTAAAGTATTTTCATCCTCTAAAGCTGGAATACCACGATGGCCTGTGATGAGGGGTTTTCTTAACAAGGTATTTGGTGCCATCTGCTTCATAATGTTTTGGAAAACATCTGGCTGTTGAGTATAGATCCCATTAATCCCAGTGCTTAAAATATCAGCTGCTTTGAATGCATCAATGCCATCTTTTTGATCTGGATGAAGTGTGCTTGCCCAGGGTGTTATTAATAAGCGTTGTAGATGAGATACGACTTCTGATTGCACTAAGTGCGGCGGTAAAATGACAATTTTTGATAAAGAAGAGTTGGTATTATGCGCAATTTTTACAATATCTAATTTACTATTGGTTAAACCAGATTGTTTTGAATAGTCGAGTGCTGTACGCAATACAGGGATTTCAACACGAGCTTTACGTAAGAGTTCAGGCTGATCCGACACCAAGGTGATATCAGCGAGATCATAGTTTTCTGTCAACGTTTTCAGATTACGAATTGTTTTTTCTGAATTGATCGTTAATAGCGGAATATGACGTCGTGTTGAATCATTTAAATAATCTTTTAAATGAGTAATTTTCTTTTGATCTTGGTTAAGAAGATTGAGTTGCTCATCCAGTTGGTAGGCAACATGAGTTGCTAATGGAGCTGAGTTCAGTGTAGTTGCGCCAGCAGGCTGAGCGAGTGCTGGTGCCATAGAGACTGGCAATTGCTGATCGATTAGATCTGTAACTCGATTAGACTCTGGTAGGGCTTCAAGTTGCTCAGTCACTTTAATTGAATCTACACGCATCAAAGCGCCAGCTGTAGAAATGCCAATGCCACCCTGATTTAAATTGTAAGGTAGCGTGCTATCGAGTACGAGTTCATCATTAATATAATGGCGTACGCGTTGGCCATGTACAATGACTGTTGCTTTGTAGGTTTTATTTAACTCAAAATTCTCTTTATATGCAGATTTCTGTAAAACATTCCATGTGTTGTTAGGTTGACGCATAGAAAGTTCAAGACCACTTGCAGCGGTTGCATCAACCCGAAATGCGAATTGATAGTATGGAGTAAAAGCTGGATCAGCATATTGATCAGCGGCACGATAGATGATGCTACCCCAACGCCCGCCATTGTTATTTTCTAAGAAAGCAAAATCCATATCGATACGATAATTACGATGTTGCTGTAGTTCGTTTGGCAACATGATGGTCGTCATTTGTGTATCGTGCGCCGTACCATTGATGAATAGTGCTCCATCTTTAACTTCAATATTCCCTGGATTGCTACGAAGTTGAGTCCAATCGTTTGGAATAGCAATTAAAGCATTGAAATTTTCTTCAAAAAGTATTTTGGGTACAGGAACTTCAATTTCTGGTGTTTCAGGTTCTGGAGATGGATTAGGATTTTCTGTTTGATCTGGATTTGATACAGCATTTTTTTGATCATCATCGGAGCAAGCCGTTAAGCTTAATGTTAATAATATTGCTGACGTCAGTGTTGTAAATTTCATCATTAAAAAGTACTCGAAAAGTATGTCCCTAAGCGAGACACAATCTAAGTACATAAAATGACAATTCTATGGATTTGTCATAAAGTAAAAAAAATATTACATATTAAATATTTATGAAATTCATCAGTTTTAAATACTGTCGTGTTTAAGCGGTGAACATCATTAAAAATCCAGTTGAAATCTTATGAAAAGATGAGGGAAAATGCGATTTTCGAAAAAAACCAACTCAGCGAACTGAATTGGTCTCCAAATATCAATGTGATGTGCTTATTGAATGGTCACAGTCACGGGTTTTGCATAGATGGTATAGGTGAAATTGGGTGCTATGGTGTATTGGTAGCTTGGCATGACATAGGCTGTACCACGTTCACTGAAACTCACAGATTGACCATTTAGACTATATTTTGCAGAGCCTGGTAGTACGAGCATCGTATTGAAGCTTTGGTAACTAGATTGACCCAGTTGCGTTAATTTTTGCCCAGCGATTTGTAAAGGTTGACCAACAGTTGCTGTTATTTGTCGTGGAGTTTTAATTTTGACCACAAAATTTGATGCATCTTGTGCATAATCTGTGGTCAACCCATGTGTACCTTGAATGTACATACGATAGAAATCATTTTTTATTAAACGGAACGTCCAAGGCCAGAAGGTTACACCACGTAAACTTGCCAGATACATGACGTCCTGATTCAAACCACTATAATTCGGATTAAATGTTGAAGAAAATTGTCGTGTTGTTTCCAAAATTCTTCGAACGTTTAGAAAAGTAGTTTGTTCCTTTGGTGGATATACCAATAAACCCGTTGATACACCTTTTAGAGTGTTCTTCATTTCAAGAATTTGTTGCCCATCAAAACTTATGACAATCACTTGACCATATGCATCATATTTATCAAGTAAATCTTTAATTTTTGAAATTATTTCGGGTTTTGCACTCTTAATCTCGATAAAATTGGTGACATGTGGGTATTTTTCAACTACTGCAGCCAATACTTCATCCATCGTCGGTATGGCAAGTCGCTGCCCGGTCGTTTTAAGTTTACGAACCTCTTCGAGCGTCATGTTCTCAATATTTTTTGCGATACCCGTTGTGCGTAAAACCGATTTATCATGCATTAAAACGACATGGTCATCTTTCGTCAGATAGACATCATATTCCACGGCATCAGCGCCAACTTCTATCGCTTTAAGAATACCTTCAAGGGTATTTTCATCAACTTGAGATGGAATTCCACGATGACCTGTAATGAGCGGTTTACGAAGTAGGGTGTTGGGCGCCATTGAGCGCATGATGGAATGAAATAATTCAGGCTGAAGCGTATAAATGCCATTCACTCCTGTCGTTAATATCTCAGCAGCTTGATAGGCATCAAGTTTAGGACTGGTCTGTCCAGAAGTATTGTGGGTAAAACCTGCCCAAGGTGTGATCAATAAACGTTGCAAGTGTGCAACCAGATGAGATTGAACCAAATGGGCTGGTAAAATCACAATTTTAGAAAGTGATGTATTGGTTGCCTGTGCAATTTTCACAACACTATTTTGATCTGAAATCAAATTGTACTTTTCAGACCAATCCAATGCTGTACGGATTTCTGGAATCTCCACACGCGCTTTTCTTAATAGATATGGATCATCAGAGACTAGCGTGACATCACTAAAATCATAATCTGAAGACAAAGATCTTAATTCAGCCAGTGTGTTTTCAGAGTCGATATGCAGAAGAGGAAGTGTTCTTTTTGTTTGATCAGAAAGAAGACTTCTGAGGTGCATCGAGGCCTTATTGTCGAAATCTTTTAAAAATAATTGTTCATCAAGTTGGTACGCAATATAAGTGGCGGTATGAGCGTTATCATTTGTTGATGAGTCGGCTGGTTGTGCTAAAGCGGGCGCCATTGCAACTGGATATTTGTGATCAATGACATCTGTGATCCGATCTTGAGTAGGGAGAGTATCAAGTTGTTCAATCACCCGTATTGTGTTGACCTTCATCAGCAATCCTGCTGCTGAAAGTCCAATGGCACCTTGGTTTAGGTTGGTGGGTAATTCACCATCAAAAACCAATTGATCATTTAAGTAATGACGAACACGTTGATTATGAACAACAACTGTAGCCTTATAAGGCGTATTTAGAGCGATGTTTGATTCAAATTTGGATGTATTGATGACATTCCATGTGTTATTCGAACGTCTAAGTGCGAGTTCTAGACCATTATAAGCAGATGCATCTGCACGAATAGCAAATTGGTAGTATGGTGTATATTCAGGTTGAGCAAACACATCTGAAGCTCTATAAATAATACTTCCCCAACGAGTACCGTTATTACGCTCAAGGTATTCAAATTCTAACTCAATTTTATAGTTGCGAAGCTTTTGAAAATCCGAACTTAACATGATGGTGGTGGGTTTGGTTAAATCTTTGCGACCATCAATCAGTAAGGCACCCTCTTTAAATTGAATGCTACCTGGATTTGAAGGCAGAATATTCCAATCAGAAGGTATTGAATAAAGTTCAGTAAAATCCAGATTTAAATAAGTGTTTGGTTGTGGAACATTGATCGGTGTTTCAGGTTCGAGATCTGGTGGTAGGGGTGGTTTTGGATCTTCAGGCTGAATTGGTATGGTTGGCTCAGGAGTATTTGGTAAGGTTGATTTAGCTTGATCTTCCCCAGAGCATCCTGCTAAACCGAGCATGAGCGATAGTGTGACAACTAGAGTCTGCTTTTTCATTTTAAAATTCTCGAGTGTACGATCCATGACGACCTTAAAATCTATGAAATTATGGTTACAATTCCTTTGTAAATCAGAAAAATACGAAGCTTTGTATATATTATTGAGTTATTTTAATATTCGTGTCTGAGGCAAGGTTCAAAATAAAAGATTTAAAACTTGCCATCCACCAATAATGACACGAATGATCCCCAAAGCGACGAACAATATCATTTCAAAAAAACAGAAAACTAAAAAAGTCCAACCTGCTGCACCATCCACTTTGCTCGCATCGTATTCAATGTATAGCAATAACAACACCAGCCCAATTTGGAAGTAGATCATCGCAATTACTGCTGAATCCCATGGAAAACTTAACAAAAAAGTCCAACAGATGATGACCAAGGCAGCAAAACTGCATGGCAAAATAAATTGCAGCAAGTAACGCATATTATTTTCCCCAAAAAATAATGATTCGTTTTCATCCTTATACATAAGTAATACAGGACTTTATCAATGCGATCAACTATGATGAAATTGATTGAAATGAATGAAAAGTATTGTAAATAAAGGATTTGATTATGGCACAAAGCATGCAACATGTGATCATTACTGAACCAGGCGGCGTTGAGAAGTTGGCTTATGAAACGGTTGATATTCCGCAACCTAAAGACAATGAAGTCTTGGTGAAAGTACATGCTTTCGGCATTAACCGTCCTGATATTTTACAGCGCCAAGGTTTATATCCAATGCCTAAAGGGGTCACACCTGTACCTGGGTTAGAGGTATCAGGGGAAGTCGTTGCAGTAGGGGCTGAGGTAAACGCCTATCAGGTGGGGGATCAAGTGTGTGGACTCACCAATGGTGGTGGTTATGCGGAATACTGTGTGGTGCCTGAATCTCAGCTGATTAATATTCCTGCAGGGGTGAGTCATATTCAAGCTGCTGCAATTCCAGAAACATTTTTTACCGTTTGGGCGAATATTTTTCAAATGGGCAAAGCTAAAGCGGGGGAAACGGCTTTAATCCATGGCGGAACCAGTGGGATTGGAACAACAGCATTAATGTTGTGTAAAGCATTTGGCTTAAAAACTTTTGCGACTGTTGGCTCAGATGAGAAAGTAAAAGCAATTCAAGATTTGACGCATGCAATTAATTATAAAACGGAAGACTTTGAACAGGTCATTCAGCAAGCGACGGAAGAAAATGGCGTAGATATTGTCTTAGATATGGTTGGAGCGCCTTATTTAGCCCAAAACTTGAATGTATTACGTCGTGATGGGCGTTTGGTTTATATCGCATTTCTTGGAGGAGCTAAAGCTGACGGCGTAAAATTAGGTCAAATCATGATGAAGCGTTTAACCATTACTGGCTCAACCATGCGTGCACGTACCACAGCAGAAAAAGCCAAAATCGCTCAAGATTTAAAGACACATGTTGCGCCGTTATGGGCAAAAGGTGAATGTCTACCGATGATTTATAAAACTTTTAATTTTGATGAGATTCAAGCGGCTCATTTGGCAATGGATGCAGGTGATCACATTGGTAAAATTGTGGTGAAAGTCTTGGATTAATCTCAACCACCTATGTTCGATTGAGTCAGCGCTGAGGATGAATAATCTGCTTCGTCCCAACAGACTTTAGATTATTCATCTGCTAACCAATTCTTAGACTGTTCATTGCTTGCGTCCAATCTTGGCAAGAACAGCGCGGACAATCTTGAAGTGGTTGTTGAAGTTCAGTACAGAATCCACAATGTGTACACGCATATATTACGCTAGGTTTTACCTTGTATATTGATTGAGCTTGATCTGGAAAAATTGGTAAGCCATATTTAACTTGCTCATCGGGATAAAACAAAATACTGAAATTCCCATCGGACTCTAATAGACCGACTCGAATTTGACCTAAATGCTCAACGGATTGACGACGCATTTCCGAAAAGAACTCATCATGCGACATATTACCTCGCTTGAATGCTTCAAGGACGAGCATGCCATCTTTTACGATGTAACAGGATTTACCTTCGACTAAGTCTTCGAAAGGCTGATATTTCATCATTAACCACGTTGTGGTGCGGTAAAGCAAGATGATCACACTCATGACGACTACGGCTTGAATTAAGGGTAAATCCTCCGTAAACATTGGATCTCCAGCAATCGATCCAAGACAAAGAATAATGGCAACTTCAAAGATGGAGAGTTGTCTAACCCCTCGCTTGCCAGTCAAACGAAGAAAAAGAATGATGAGTAAATACATCACCACACATCGGATTAAAATTTCGAAAACAAATACCCATGTGGTGTCGTAAAAAAAGATAGAAGCAAAATCCATTTGTTCCTCAATTTTCTAGGTGATTCTACTTAAGCTATCAAGCGCCAAAAAAAAGAAATACAGAATTATTGTCGAATTATTATGACTTTATGTAGATGTGGTGCGTGACTTGAATATTAAATCATGTTGTTTAAAAGATAGGGAGTGGAATTACAGTTGTTAATGTTAATCAGGATTTTGAATATATGAGATAAGGTTGGCATTTTTTATTCATTACGATGATCCGAAATGTTTGTTATGTATTTGTAATATTCTGTTATATTCTTATGGTTGCATGTTTCGGTGTTTAACCAAGAGTTAAGGTGTATTTTGGATTCATTCCGTAATCGCGTTCTGTTCATATTTGCTGGATTAACCATTATCCTTGGGATATGCGTATCGCTGTATATTGGAAATATCGCATCTCAGCACTTGGCTAAAGCCAGTGGACAGACCCTACATGTCGCAGCAAAAAATATCAGTAATGCCTTGGCAGCTTCTCTTGCCGAACGCGAGCGCGAAATGGTGCTGCTCAGCCAATCTCCATTCTTTTCAGAAGCAAGTCTAGATGATCCACGTGTTCGTACACGCTTGGAACAAGTCAAAAATGCGTATGTCTATTATGCTTGGATGGGGGTAACAGATTTAAACGGTGATGTTCAAATTGCTGCGGATGGTATTCTTGAAGGTGAAAACGTTTCTTCACGGCCATGGTTTAAGGCAGGTTTACAGGGTACATACTTAGGTGATGTGCATGAAGCTGTGTTATTGGCAAAAAAAATTCAAGCTTTAAATCCTCATGAGCCGATGCGTTTTATTGATTTCGCAACACCAATCTATGATCCAAATACTCAAAAATTAAAAGGAGTGTTAGCTGCACATGCAGATTGGGAGTGGGCACGTCATATTCTCAATAAAGCATTATCTCAAACAGCATCTCAGCGTGGCATAGAAGTCTTTATCTTAAACAAACAGGGTGAACTGCTGTATCCATTTAAAAGTATTGGACGAGTCAAGCCACCTCAACTTAAAGTCAACGATGCACTTTATTATATTGATGATTGGAATGAAGGGCAGGATTTCTTAACCGCAAATATTGCGGTGGAGTCCGAGACTAAAAGTGATATTGGTTGGCATGTGGTAATTCGTCAACCTTTGGCGATTGCTTTGGCAGATATGCGTGATTTGCAGTTCAAAATCTTCCTGATTGGTTTATTCGTCTCGCTGTTTATCTTTTATGTGATTTATCAACTTGCCAATAAATTGAGCAGACCCATTGAGGCTTTAGCTAAATCGGCTTATGCGGTCGAACAGGGAGACGTGCATACGGCATTTCATAGTCAAAGCAGCATCCGTGAAATCCAAGGATTATCACATTCTCTACAAAGCATGACGCAAACCTTATTGGAACAGAAACAACAATTGCTTGAGGCAAACCAATCTCTAGAGCGTAAGGTTCAAGAGCGCACTCGAGCACTTGAATTGGCTAATCTTGAGTTGATTCGATTGTCACGACATGACGCATTAACAGGTTTACACAATCGCCGTGCTTTAAACGAACAACTTGAATACTTATTTGGTCAACATAAAAGAAATCAAATTGGCTATGCAGCACTTATATTGGATGTCGATTATTTTAAGCAAGTCAACGATCAATATGGTCATGATCAAGGGGATCAAGTGTTACAACAAGTAGCAAAAATCCTTGATCAAGCAACGCGTGAAACCGATTTTGTGGCACGTTATGGTGGTGAAGAATTTGTAATTTTATTGCCTGCAACACATCTGATGGGTGCGCAAGTTTTGGCAGAGAAAATTCGTACATTGGTGGAACAAGCTGTTATTTTGGCAGAGAAAACTTTGACCGTCAGTATTGGTGTCAGTGTGACTGATCTCAACGATGCTGATGCTTATGCCATTCTTAAACGAGCAGATCGACATCTTTATCAAGCAAAAGCCAATGGTCGAAATCAAACTGTGATCGATGCTTAAATAATGCATCCACATTTTGTTGAACTCAGTATTCTCTCATTGGACTAAACACCTGACGTGACTTCATTCGAAATTCAATCCAGTTCTTCTGCACAACTTGTTCAAGATCATAAGCTACGGGTTTTGATTAATCAGATTGAGCAGCAAAAATTACAATTATCCGCATGGCAACACGCCCAAGAAGAAATTCGTACCTACACGCAGAAGAAACTTATTCCTGTCTATCGTGATGTTTATCAAGTGCTGTTTCAGCAATTACAAAGTCTATGGAATAGCCTAAGTCAAATTGATTTAAATAAGTCGTCTCAAAAGGTTGTGGAAGAGAAGTGTTTTAACTTGACCCAAATGTTGAGCAAATCAAATATGCTCAATGAAACTCAACTTGAGACAGTTGAAAAATTACATATTTATTTCGAACAGGTGTTTGCTCAACCACGAAATAAGCAAGATAAAAAGAACAACTTCGAATCTAGTCAAGCACCAGATGCTCATGGTGAACAAAATGATTCAACGATTGATGACGATTCATTGTGGGACAAAGCGCAGTATCAGCAAGCAAGGCAGCAAGCCAAACTTAAACGGCAGCAAGATAAACAAGCCGAAGCAGAAAAGTTAGTGAATCAATCCCTGAAAACAGTATATCTCAAAACAGCTTCTATCATTCATCCAGACCGTGAACCGGATGAATCCAAGAAGGCTGCAAAGACGGCATTATTACAACGTGTTAATGAAGCTTATGAACAAGAGGATTTATTCACGCTATTGAAGTTACAACTTGAAGTCGAGCAACTTCAAGTCGGTATACAGAAAGCTATTCAGCAAGATCAATTGAAGTACTATCAACAAGTATTGCAAGCACAGAGTTTAACTTTAGAAAAGCAAATCCAGATATTGATTAATAGCTTAGTGTGGTCAAACAAGGCAAAAATTGAAGTACAAAAAACTCAAGGTGCTTTAAATATTCAAAAGCTCTATCAACAGATTGACCAAGATGTTTCATCGTTAAAACAACAACTCAAATTGGAAAAGCAGCGTTTAATGGAAATGTCAAAAGCTTCCGGGTTAGCATTTTTGATTGAACATTCACTTCTTTGAATCCAAAACATACGAGCTATAAATAGCTGTTACTGACATCTACTCATTCCGTATTTCTCAATGATTGATTGTCCTATTATTAAAAAATTAATATTATAATTTATATAAAATGTGTATTTTGTCGCATTTATTTGATGTATTGACCATAATATAACGATAATGTTCTAAAAACTAAAACTAGGAATAACATGAAAAGTAAAAAAGTCTCAGACATTATGATTGAAGTGTTGGAACAAGTCGGCGTAAAGCACTGTTACGGCATTGTTGGAGATACGCTTAATCACTTTACCGATTCTTTATCGCGTAGTTCTATTCAATGGATCAATGTTCGCCATGAAGAAGTAGGTGCATTTGCAGCAGGTGCAGATTCATTGATGAGTGGCAATTTAACAGTATGTGCTGGCTCATGTGGTCCTGGAAGCTTGCATTTTATTAATGGTCTGTACGAATCACACCGTAATGGTGCGCCTGTGGTTTTGATCGCAAGCCAACTTTCAACCGAACAAGCAGGCTATTTAGATTTTCCCCAATATGTCGACTTTAAAGAAATTTATAAAAGTTGTTCTGTATATTGCGAGGAGATCAAAGCAGCCAGTCAAGTCAGACATGTGATGACATTGGCCTGTCAGGCAGCACTGAATAAACGTGGCGTAGCGGTGGTCATTATGCCAACCAATATCAGCAATCAATATATTCAGGAATCATTGGATTTCAGGGTACATCATCCGCAGCCTGAAACTACGCCTAATCCTGCTGAACTTCATCAGATTAAAAACTTCATCAATGCTCATCAAAAAGTCACGATTTATGCGGGTATTGGAGCTCAGCATGCTCACGATGAAGTAGTTGAACTTTCGAAAAAATTAAATGCACCCGTTGTGCATACCTCACGTGCGAAACATTTTATTGAATATGATAATCCTCATAATATGGGGATGAATGGTATGTATGGTAATAAAGCAGCCTTACATGCGATTAATCATAGTGAGGTATTGTTACTGCTTGGAACGGACTTTGCGTGGCCACAGTTTTATCCTAAACACGCGAAGATTATTCAAATCGATGTCGATGCTACTCATTTAGGTCGTCGCTATCCTATAGATTTTGGTGCTGTTGGACATATTGCACCAACGCTGCGTGCATTAATCCCTTTAGTTGAAAACAAGCAGAACCAACACTTTATTCAAGAGTGCTTAGATTTAAAGAAAGTTGCAGATGCAGCTCGTTTGAAAGAAGAGCGTATAGGTAAAGATGGTTTGATCCACCCGCAATATGTGGTGGCGCTTCTCAACAAATATGCAGATGATGATGCATTTTTCACTGGAGATGCAGGCTCATCGAAACTATGGATGCTTCGTCACATCGATACCAATGGTAAGCGTAAATTGCAATGTAGTTTACTGCACGGTACGATGGCAAACTCGATGCCTCAAGCACTCGGGATTAAAAAAGCCTTTCCTGAACGTCAGGTGATTGCGCTATGTGGTGATGGTGGTCTGAGTATGCTGTTGGGTGATCTCATGACCATCGTACAGGAAAAGTTGCCGATCAAAATTGTTGTCTTTAATAACCATTCGCTCAATTTTGTAGAGCTTGAACAAAAAGTTGATGGCTTACTGGATAATTTTACCAAATTAGCGAACCCTGATTTTGGCAAAGTCGCTGAAGCGATCGGGATTTATGGCATGACTCAAAAAGATGGTCATGGTTTGGAAGCAGCTATTCAGAAATTTTTAGCTCATGATGGTCCTGCACTAATCGATATTCATACCAACCCTGTAGAGTTGGTGATGCCACCAGAACCAAAATTTGAGCAAGTGAAGGCGACTTCATTGTATGCGATGAAGGCGGTTTTAGCTGGTCGAGGAGATGAGGTTAAAGATCTAATCGTGAATAATTTTATTAAATAAAATCGTTCGTCTCTTTAATCATTTTTTATGACAGTTTCTTCAAGTACTCACGCGATATTTATATCTGCTAGTCTTGAAGAAGCTTTTTTTATACCGTTAAGTAAAATTATAATAAAAAATACAGTAAATTTACAATAAAAATTATCTTAAAAAATAAGTATTAATCCTTCATAAAATCATTTTGATCAATATCGTCATTGTTCAAACTGCTCATATTTTCTATAACTGTGTTCCATTTTTGATTCAGTCATGATCAAGATGTGGAGTTCATTTGATCTATGAGAATATCAAATAGATCAAAATAATAATGGTAAAAATCACATAAATTAATGAACGGTTCGCGTATTAAGGTTTAATGATGAGAAGTTTTTTTCAAGTATTTTCACTTTCTATTCTTTCTTCAAGTGTATGGGCAGGTGCAGATTGGGATTATCACCACCCTGAACAATGGAACACACTGAGTCCCAATTTTGCAGCCTGTTCTGGTCAGAATCAGTCACCAATTAACATTGAGCGTTCTGTAAAAGCGGATTTGAAACCATTGCAGTTTAGCTATCAAACTTTGATTCAACGTATTCATAACAATGGTCATACGGTTCAAGTCGACTTTAAAGAGGGCGGAGAGTTGATGCTGGATGGTGATCGTTTTCAACTCAAACAATTTCATTTGCATACCCCGAGTGAAAATAAAATTCATGGGAAGCAATATCCGTTAGAAATTCATTTTGTACATGCCAATGCCAAAGGAGAGCTGGCTGTTGTGGGTATGATGTATGCACAAGGTGCCGAGAATCCGCAGTTGGCAAGAATATGGAATTCATTACCGAAGCTAAAAGGGCAAACTGTTGTGTTAAAACAGCCCCAGTCTGTTAATCATTTATTGCCAAAGAATTTGAATTATTATCGTTTTAGTGGGTCGCTTACTACACCACCATGTTCTGAGGGTGTTCGCTGGCTAATTTTAAAAGAGATCCAAACAGCCTCAGTCAAGCAGATTGAGGACTTTGCCAAGTTGTTAGGACACCCGAATAACCGACCTGTTCAGCCTACAAATGGTCGCGTGGTGGTGGAGAATTGATTTAAAGATAAAGACTTAATTTATGGGAAGGGAGTGGGAAATGTTGTTGGAGTTTAGAGTGCTTATACTTTTCTCCCTCTCCCTATGGGATGAGAAACAATGCTTCGCAAGGAGATGAGGGATAAAGCAATAGTTAAAATCTGAAAAGCAAAGGTTGATGTATATGACGGAAGAGAGTGGTATCGGGATGTTGTTGGAATGTGGGATATTTTAGTTTTTGGCTCTGTTTTAAGAATACGTTGATTTAGTAAAGAAAACTATGATTTTTTAGTTGCAAAGTTCATGGTTTATTTATAAATTTTTTTACAAAACAATTGCTTATAATGCATAAAGCCTAGTCTATGAAAATTTTCCAAATCCATCTAAATATATTTCCAATAATATTTGGAAATAAATAACCGATAATAAAGCAGGAAATTACGGTGATAATAACTATTTTAACTGAACTAAATGAGGTGCTTAGATAAAATGATATAAAAATTGCTAAACCAAGCCCAAGAATAACCCCACCTATTGAGTAATATAGTGCTGTTATTAAGCGTTCATAATTATTCATTCTTCAACCTCAGAGTATTTTTTATATTAATAATAACATTCCAACAGCTTCATTTATTCAAACTACATCAAATTGGTATAGGTGGTCTTTTTGAGATGTCAATGAATTTACTTGAGCAGATAGTATTTCTAATAAATTCAATTAAAATTGAATGCTTATTCTGAATCGTATCTTTAGAGAAATTTACGAAATTATGATAAACAAGATAGTTATTTAAATATTTTGTTGCAACCCCTTTAAATATATTAATAATCATATCTTTTAGGCGACTATGATAATTATTAATGGTTTGAATATTAAATATACCTTTAGAGCGTTTATTGGTGTCAATTCGTATATGATTCAGATGCATATCATTTGATATCTTTTGATATGGGCGCAGTGAATCAGTAACAAATACTGATTCAGTTTTAATTTTTCCATCTAAAACCTTTTGTAAATCAGATAGAGTCGGACGACCTAAATTAGATATTTTAGCAATAGACAGTCCACTTAGATTTACACTACAGGTAACACAAACCTGTTCTTTAGATATTCCACGTTTAGTTGCTTTTGTCCCACGATGATGTGATGGGCGTGGCAAATTAAAGTGTTTATGATTGCCTTTATAAGATACTGTTGTATATGTTTCATCTGCCTGTACCACTCCATATAATTCAACTTCATCCATCATTTTTTGTAAGGCATCAAGTATTTTATGTCGCCAAGCAAATGCTGTTGCAATGTTAATTTCACAAATTCGAGCACATTTGCGAATTGAGTATTTCTCTAAAAAGCACTCAATATATTTATCCCAAACATCCATATTTTTATGAGTCTTATATAGAATAGTACCTGTATGTTCTACAAAGGATTTCTTACAAGACCTGCATAAATAGCGTTGGTTATTATTTTCTTTTCCATTTTTTACAAAATGTGTAGATTCGCAATGCAAACATTGAGAAATCTTTTTAGGTTGAATAACTTTTTTAATGTTATCTTGCACTGATACAGACAATAAGAAAGCTCGTTTATCATGCTCAGAAAGATTGCTAAATAGTTGCTTTATAACATCTATGTCTTTAGTAACATCCATTACGCATCACCTTGCTAAGAATCGCTTAACACCAACTGTATCGTACAAATATTATGCAATCAACGATTGCTTAAAACAGAGCCTAGTTTTTTTATTTTTAGTTTGAATAAGTACAGTAAGGTACGTTATTTTAAAGATGACAAGACTTATATCTAAATTAAATGTTCAGTCATTTTTTATACATACAAAAAAGAGAAAAAGAATAAATGAGTTTTTTCATCATCTTAGCTTTTATTGTGTTTGCAATATTATTCACAGCTTATAAATTATTTGGTTCAAATTTAACGCAGAGCGCCGTTGTCGAAGCTCAACAGGAGATTCAAGAGCCTAAGAGTCGGTCAGGTTTTGTTAAAGTGGATTTAACTGATGCTTCAACAGTAGTCATCTCATTGGCACAAGATAGTTTCATTCGTTTTAAAAACCAAAATCGTGTAAAGGGTGTTGAAACCGTACAAGAACCCAAAAATAATCGATATTGTTATTATGCTTGTAATTTTGGTGATGATCCTTATGAAAAGAATATTGAGCTGAATTTAGAACTGAATGGTAAGAGTTTCCAATTTGAAAAAGTCTATGATCTTTCCCTTAAACAAACCAATGAGATCATTGAAGGAATTGAGTTCGAGCAAAGGTGGTCGAAAGCGAATAGTTCATTAGAAGATGCTTTCCAAGATTACAAACGCTTTATGCAAAAATTACTTGATTTAGGTTGTCAAAACTATTTTGCTCTAGATGATATTCGTTATAAAAAAGAGGATTACAACAAAATTCTAGCTTCTGGTGATCATACTTGTCTCGCCCCTGATCTCATTCAATTTGATGAATTTAAATCTGTATTAGAATCCGAAGACTTTTTATCACTCGATAGTTACTTTTATGTGGAAGATTTTGAAATTTCTATTTTTTATAACCGTGATTACTCAGCCACATTTGAGATAAGGTACTTAGCTTCAATATACAGTGCTTTGAGTTTTTATGGTGCTGATGATTTATATCTAGATGAATTATCAATCAATGAAAAACAAATAAAACTAGAAAAATACAGAGAAGAATGTTTGTTGGCTCGTAAGGAAGAAGAAGAGGAGATCAAGCAAGCAGGATTTAAAGTTGATCAAGGTTATAAAGATCCTTTCATTCAGTTTAAGATATAGCTTAAATCAAGCAACAATAATTAAAATCACAATGAAAAGTGCTCTCTCCCTATGGTAGAAGGAAATAAAAATGAAATTAGATCCCCAATTATTAGAATTTGCCAAATCCATGCGCCACACCGCCACAGATGCAGAACATCTGATGTGGCAAATTTTACGTGCCAAGCGATTTACTAATTTGAAACTTGAATATCAGCACTGAGCGGACCAGATAAAAAAATATGATGTTGAGCTGGAAAAAACTTAAAGCTTTATGCTTAAGACCTATGCTAAGTAAAACAATCTACTTTAAAGTAACTTTAAGCCGAGAATTGGCTACGGAATCGACAATCAGAAGAATTGAGTATGAATTACATCTTGAGTAGGCCTAGACTGTTTTTATTGTCAAGAAAAGGTATGAGTAAGTAAAAATTGACGTCATACCTGAAATAGATTATTACTGAAATACTATTCATATATTTCTACAATAAATGATTAGCTAATCGTTGTAGATTGATACTATTTTCTATAACTTTTATATTTTTTTCACAAAGTTTATGAACCCGTTACGTTCATGAAACAGCCATTGATCGTTTTGGTAAATAATTTTATCTTTGAATCCACCGACAACAAATATTTCTAATGATTCGGAATCATTACCACTAAATAGCAAAATTTGACTTTCAGCGAAGATGAGATCATCCGTTTGTTGATTTAAAAAAACATTGCCTACAATGTGTTGAGTTATTTTTTTTGGACGGCTATTGAAAGAATCTAAAATATCTGCATGGCCTATAATAATTTCATTAGGTTGGCTAGGCCGTGAGTATTTTGCATGAGGAGTAAATAATTTAATGAGCTCTTTATATCGTTTTTGGTCATTTAGATAAGCAAAATACTTAATTAGGTGCTCTATTTCACTTTGAATACTAAGGGTCGGTTTATTATTGGTCATTTGATAGAATCCATTTATCTAAACTTGTATTGATCTGGTCGGCCGCCTCAAGTGGTGACATGTGCCCACTATTTTCATAAATATGCAGGTCAGCATTTGGATTAATCTCAAGCATGGCCTCATGTTGAGCTAAAGTACTCCATTGATCTTGGCGGCCAACGCCTAAGTAAAGCGGGATACGAATACACTTAAATACATCAACTACTTCAGGGCGTGTCAAAAGAGCATTAATTTGTGCTTCAAAGCTCTCAATCGTTTGCCCTAAAACCATTTTCTGCATAGGCGAAAAAATATCAATCTGAGCGATATTAGGTAAATAGACCATTGGTTCCAACCAATGAGGGATTAAATACTGCATGCCGTGTCTGCGAACAGCATCTATAAGTTCAAAGCGTTTTTCGGTTTCACCTGTTTTCACAGCATGTATTCCAAAATCAATTAAAGCTATTTTGGAAACCAGTTGCGGAGCCAAGCGAAAAACTTCTAAGGCAACGCGAGCCCCCATTGAATGACCAACAATAATTGAGCGGTCATGCAAATTAGATATAACTTTTTTCGCCATATCTTGAATGCTTGAAAGATGGCTAAATTCAAATGTTTCAACACAATATTGAGGCGAGAAATATTCGATTTGTTTTTGCCAAACTGTATGATCACAGAGTAAGCCCGACAAAAAAACAATTTTAGTTTTCATTGGCTTGCCCTTATTTTAATGTAGGAACCTGACGCGTTTTTAGAAACTCTTCTAAAGATTCACCACGCATAATGGCATAGACTTCCATATTACTTTTCTTCGCCACTCGAGCAAATTTCTCTAACACGAAAAAGTTTACGCCATGTTGTACTAAGCCCAACCAATCCTCATTCAGGATCATCTGCTGTTCATCATGAGTTAGACCAGCTTCATCCATGAGTGCTTTGGGATTTAAATGATAACGTTCACGCCAATTTAGCTTGGTCATATACCAAAAAAACGTATTAATTTTAAGGTTTCGATTACTCACGATGAGATCAAATACATAGGTGCCAGGCACAGTTTCAATTCCATTGAGCTGTTGATTCATTTAACATTCCTTATCTAAATAACTTCGTAAAGTACCGCAGTCATGGCTGTAGTTGTTGCTAGATAATAGTTGAGATGTTTTTTCTCAATATGATCTCCAAGTGCACCACGCATGGCCAACCACATGATTTGTTCCACACTTTCAGCACCGCCACGCTCGATATAATCTTTATGCGTTAACTTGGTGAGCGCTACAGGATCATGTTCGAGTAATTCTAGAAATTCATGATCCCACTCTGTATTGTTGAAGCCCGTACGTTCACCATGAATTTGATGAGAAAGTCCGCCTGTACCAACAACAGCAACATTGATATCTTCAGGATAAGTCTCAATTGCTTTTCTGATCGCTTGGCCTAACTTATAACAGCGTAATCCTGTAGGTAGTGGATATTGCAAGACATTGATTGCAATTGGAATGACAACGCCTGGCCAGTCTGGTGTTGGTGACCATAACAGTGGTAATGGTGCGGCACAGCCATGATCAAGGGCTTTATTTTGAAATATTGTTAAATCAAACTCATCATTGACTAAGCAATCGGCAATATGAGCCTGAAGTTTTACATCGCCACGAATGTCAGGCAGGTTTCGTGGTCCAGCCCCTTCATCTGCAATAGGGAAAGACTCGCCAACCCCTAAGGCAAATGTTGGGTAGAAGTCAAAAAAGAAGGTAGAGCAGTGATCATTGTAAAAAAATACCAATGCATCAATTTTTTTATCGATTAGCCATTGTGCGATCGGTTTATAGCCATCAAATAAAGGTTGCCACGCAGGGTCATTTTGTTTGCCTTTGTCGTAAGCAAGACCAATTGTGGGTACATGAGAACTGCCAATTCCACCAATAATTTTTGCCACTTTAATATCCCTATATGTCTTTCCATTGAACAAATTATTGGGTTTTATATATGAGATGGCTAATCATATTAGTTAAACAAGGTATGATTTTTACTTATATACTCCCCCAAAAAATTAACTTCTGATTTTAAAGATTTGCCGTCAAAATTGCTGCAAAGAAAGTATAATTATTACGCAATTAAGCATGCTTATATTTTGGGGTAAATGTTAAGATTTGATCCAAGAAAATTTGCGTTGCTGTACTTAAAATCGCATGTTTCCGATAGCTAATGCCGATTTTCCTATCGGTATCAGGGAGTTTAATTGGTAACTCCACAATAGATCCATGTTGTAATTCATGTTGCATCTGCGAGCGCGACACAATTGCGATGAGATGAGATGTTTGAAGGAGTCCTCTGATCAGAGCATGATCGCCTGTTTCGACGGTTGGTAATGGTGCCTCAAAACCTAGTTGTTCAAAGCTTCTTTGAATCATTTCACGTGAGGGCGTATGTGCACGTGGCAATATCCATGGAAATTCCAGTAATGCGTTCAGTTGAATATGGTTCAGTGAGTTCTGTAATAGCGGATGCTGCTTACCCAGCACAATAATCATATCTTCCGAAAAAAGAATATGTTGTTTGAAATCAGGAATACTTTGATCAGGGCGTATGGCACCAATAATAAAATCGATATCGCCAACGCGTAATTGGGCACTTAAGATTTCATAAGCACTTTCATTGGTGACGAAATGAATACCTGGATGTGCGATAGTCATGTGCCCCATGACTTGGGGTAAAATATCTGCACGAATCAAAGGCAATGCGCCAACATGTACAACCCCCTGCAATTGACCTTTAAATGAAGAAATCTCATCTCGTAAAGGTCTAAACTCATTGAGACATAATTGAACCTGCGTTTTGATTAATTGGCATAACGGAGTTTCCTTTATGCCTGTTGTACTTCGTTCAAATAATTCAACTTTTAAAGATTGTTCTAAAATTTTAATGGCTGCACTGACTGCGGGTTGCGTGATTTGTAAGAGCTGTGCTGTACTTCGCATGCTTTTAGTCAGGCATAGAGTCAAAAATATTTTTAGTCTTTGTTGGTTGTAAAGGAAAAAGGGTTCTGATGAGCCATGAACTTTCGTGTCTTTCAAACTCTCTTTCAGCAGGGCAGGAATCTGTTGTAAGTAACATATACCATTTTGCACACGCGCCAAAATGTAATGCCCAGTCGCACTGAGTAAGACGCCTTGAGGGTGACGCTCAAATAGTTGCACTTCTAATTGTTTTTCAAGTTCTTGTATCCCTCGTGTTATTGCAGATTGAGTCCGAAATAGATTCTCCGCAGCTTTAGAAATATTTTGATGTTTAGCGACCTCAATGAAGAATCGCATTTGCATGATATTTATTGAATTTATGTCTTTCAAAATCTAATTCTAACTATTGTGTGATCTTACCCTATAAATAAAACTCATGTGCTGAAAAGTCAATTGAATTGTTCACTGCCTACCTTCCCATGCCACGATGTAAACATATGGAAATGTTCAAAGGATTAATCATGACTACGCAGAAAACAGGTTTAGTAATTAGCGCACATTCGGCAGATTTTGTATGGCGTGCAGGCGGAGCAATTGCATTACATAAAGAACAGGGCGTTCAAATGCATATTGTGTGCCTTTCATATGGAGAGCGTGGTGAGTCGGCGAAATTGTGGCGTCAACCGAACATGACTGAAGATAAAGTAAAAAAAGTACGTGAACAAGAAGCAAGAGATGCCGCAGAAGTACTTGGAGCGAGTATTGAGTTCCTCGATTTAGGGGACTATCCATTAAAAGCTGATCATGACATTTTATTTAAGCTTGCTGAAATTTACCGTCGTCTCCAGCCGAGCTTTGTTTTAAGTCACTCTTTAAACGATCCATATAATTATGATCATCCACGTGCTGCACATCTTGCGCAAGAAGCACGCATTATAGCGCAGGCAGAAGGTCATAATCCTGGAGAAAAAGTGATCGCTGCACCACCATTTTATTGCTTTGAACCGCATCAACCTGAGCAATGTAATTGGAAGCCAGATGTTTTATTAGACATCACAAGCGTATGGGACACCAAGTACAAAGCTATTCAATGTATGCAAGGTCAAGAACATCTTTGGGAATACTACACACGTGTTGCATTACAACGTGGGGTTCAAGCTAAGCGCAATATTGGTATTACAGCTGCTAAAAATATTATCTATGGCGAGGCTTATCAAAGTATCTTCCCGCGTGTGACGGAGAGCCTTGAATGAAATCACTCGGATTAAAAGGTGTCGTTGTTCGTCATATTGATCGTGCGCCCCAAGCGGTGATTGATCAAATGGCACATTGTGGCGTCGCAACGGTACATGAGGCGATGGGGCGCATTGGTTTAATGGCACCCCGTATCAGACCTATACAGCAAGGGGTGTGTATTACGGGTTCTGCGGTAACGCTTTGGGTTGCACCTGGAGATAACTGGATGTTTCACGTTGCGGTTGAGCAATGCAAGCCGGGAGACATCATTGTGGTTGCACCGAGTTCACCTTGCCAAGACGGTTTTTTTGGAGATCTTTTGGCGACATCTATGAAAGCGCGTGGCGTCATTGGATTGGTCGGAGATATCGGAATTCGTGATAGTCAGGTTTTGCGTGAGATGGGATTTTACGTGTGGTCACGTTCAATTTTCTCGCAAGGCACGATCAAAGAAACCTTAGGCTCAGTCAATGTACCTATCATTTGTGCTGAACAATTGGTTTGTCCGGGGGATGTCATTGTTGCCGATGATGACGGTGTCGTTGTTGTTCCAAGAGAACAGGCTGAAGACATTTGTGAGAAAAGTTTAACGCGAATGGAGCTTGAAGAGGCGAAACGCCTGAGAATGGCTCAGGGCGAACTTGGCTTAGATATCTACGGGATGCGACCGCGTTTAGCAGAAAAAGGTTTGTGCTATGTCGATCGCCTAGAAGATCTGGATGTTTAAAAATGCAGACTCCAATTCGATGTATGTTGATGCGAGGGGGAACCTCTAAAGGGGCGTATTTCCTTTCGCAAGATTTACCTGACGAGCCAGCGTTACGTGATCAAGTTTTACTTGCCGTAATGGGCTCGCCAGACACGCGTCAAATTGATGGTATTGGCGGTGGCAATTCACTCACGAGTAAGGTTGCCATTGTCAAAAAATCTGAGCGCAGTCATACAGATCTCGATTATTTGTTCGCTCAAGTGAGTGTGGATCAAGCAAAAGTAGATTATGGGCAAAATTGTGGCAATATTCTGGCCGGCGTGGTGCCCTTTGCAATTGAACGAGGTTTGATTGTTCCACAAGATGGTCAAACTGTTGTCACAGTATTTATGGAAAATACTCAACAATTTGCAAAGGTTACTGTAAATACACCAAACGCTGAACTTGATTATGCTGGCTCGACTTATATCGATGGTGTACCTCAGCCAGCCGCAGAAATCATTTTAGAGTTTGAAGACATCGCAGGTTCGACCTGTGGAAAACTATTACCTACAGATAAACGCATTGATTGTATCGATGGCATACAGGTGACATGTATAGACAATGGAATGCCGGTTGTTTTGATCAATGCAACAGATCTGGGCTGTACGGGCTATGAGAGTAAACAAGAATTAGATCGAAACGAAGATCTTAAGCAACAACTGGAAAGAATTCGTTTAAAAGCAGGAAAATTGATGAATCTGGGCAATGTGAGCCATAAAACCATTCCCAAGATGTGCTTGATTTCTCCTGCACAGACTGAAGGATGCATCAATACGCGATTTTTCATTCCGCATCAATGTCATAACAGTATTGGTGTATTTGCTGCAATCAGCGTCGCGAGCGCTTGTGCCATGAGCGGAAGTGTTACCGAAGGAATCGCGAAATTACCTCAGGAAACCAAAGAAAAACGCATGGCGATCTTACACCCATCGGGTCATTTTGATGTGCTACTGCGATTAGATCACACAGGAAAAATTAAAGGGAGTGGGTTTATCCGAACGGCAAGAGCTTTGTTTGATGGCTTCGTATTTATTGCTGAAAAAGTATGGAAAAAGAACTGAAATAAGTAAGCGTAAAGATTTTGTCTTTAAATCTTAATGGTTTACTTAGTTGTCAGAATGGAATGATGACTAGAATTTCTCAGCTAGGCTGAGGTTTACATAGATGTAAAAAAATAGTTCAAGGAATGGAAGATGGATTTAAAAACACAATTAGCACAGAAAAAAATGAACGCATATCAATGGTTCATTGTTGGTTTATGTATCTTACTCAATATTGTAGACGGCTATGACGTTATGGTCATGGCTTTTACTGCCGCAGCTGTTTCAGCAGATTGGCAATTATCAGGATCAATTCTAGGTTTATTGCTGAGTATTGGTTTTATTGGAATGGCTTTAGGTTCATTCTTAATTGCGCCCAAGGCAGATAAAATTGGTAGACGTAATCTGATCTTGATCTGTTTAGCAATTTGTAGCATGGGTATGCTACTCAGTGCACTGACGCAAAATCCGTATCAGTTGGCAGCATGCCGATTACTAACAGGTTTAGGTATTGGTGGTATTTTGACCAATGCCAGTGTGGTTGCAAATGAATTTTCATCACAACGATGGAAAAGCTTATCTGTAAGTTTGTTATCTATGGGTTATGCGCTTGGTGCAGTATTAGGTGGCATTGTTGCGTACCATCTTACAGCTTCACATGGCTGGCGCAGCGTATTCTTATTTGGCGGTTTACTTACCACTTCAGTGTTGGTGATCTGCTTATTCGTTTTGCCAGAGTCTTTAGAGTACTTAGTTGTAAAACAGCCTAAAAAAGCCTTAGAAAAAATTAATCAGTTAAGCAAAAAAATTGGCTTACCAGCTTTAACTCAATTGCCTGTCATTTCAACAACGCAACAGAAGACTTCGTTCAAAAAGTTATTCTCACCTGAGTTGGCAAGTCAAACAATCTGCATTTGGGTGGCATTCTTTACAGTCATGGCTGGCTTCTATTTCATTTTGAGTTGGACGCCAAAAATTTTAGCTATGGCTGGCATGAGTGTTGAACAAGGTGTGAATTTGGGAACCTTCCTAAATATTGGAGGAATTCTTGGTGCGATCTTAATGGGTACCATTAGTTCTAAGTTCCAAATTCATAAAATTCTTGCAATCTTCTTATCTGCGACTGCAGTCAGTATCTTGATCTTCATTTCATTTGCTCATGTATATAGTTATGCACTTTGGATTGGTGTGTTAATCGGCATGATGGCCAATGGTTGTATTGCGGGTCTATATGCACTTTCAACGGTTACATATTCAACTGAAATTCGTGCCACAGGCGTAGGACTTGCAATCAGTATGGGACGTATTGGCGCAATCATGGCACCTTTACTTGCAGGCTATTTCTTAGACTTAGGCATTTCACCATTAAATCTATACCTTGTTGCAGCAATGCTATTTGGTACTGGATTCATCATGTTACTCATCAGTTATCGTCAATATAAAAGAGCGAGATTGGTGACAGCTTAATTTTTGAATCAAATTCAAATGAATGAAGCGCTGTGCATTTCTAAAGCAGCAATCAATTCTTAAAAAAGAAGGTTTAGTTATCAATGGCTTGGGGTTCATCACCCAAGTCAATGAGGCAGATGACCCTTCAAAATCACAAACATTATTTGAATATTCAACTAATTTATAAATCTAAGGAAAATAGCATGAAATTATCTGTTCTATTTTTAGGGGCGATTGCATCTGGTTTTTGCTATACCGCACATGCAAATTCTTTTATTGACGACTCATCTGTAAACTTAACTGCACGAAATTTTTATTTTGATCGTGATTATAAAGAAAATGACCCTGTAAATGCTGCACGTGATTGGGCACAAGGTTTTATTTTAAAAGCAAATTCAGGATACACGCCAGGTCTAGTGGGTGTAGGTCTAGATATTACAGCGCTTGCTGGTTTTAATTTGGCGGGTAGTCGAGCTGATGACTATGCAGGCTCTGGATTATTACCTGTAAGTTCATCTGGTAAAATTGATCAATACGGTGAAATTCGTTGGACAGCGAAAGCCAAAGTAGGCAATTCAACTGTTCATACTGGTACCTTAACCCCGATGTTCCCTGTGCTGTTTTCATCTCCTGCACGTTTATTTCAACAAAACTACCGTGGTACACATCTACAAATAAATGAAATCGAAAACTTAAAACTGCATGGCTTATATGTAGATCGCGTCAATCAGCGTGACTCAACTGACTTTGAAAAAATTCGTGTAGGTAATCCAAACGGTCGTTTCGATCAAGCCGCCGCATCTTCGGGTTTATATATGTTAGGTGGTGAATATAAGCTGCGTGAGAACATCAATACTCAGGTCTTCCATGCCAATCTTCACGATGTCTATCAGCAAAGCTTTGTTGGCACTAAAATGAAGCACGATATAGGCTTTGCTCATTTGGTGAGTGACCTACGTTTGTTTGTGAGTGAAGATTCTGGTCAATCCCTTGCAGGTAAAATCGACAATCAACATCTAGGCGGTTTATTTGGATTCCAGCGAGGTAACGGTATTCTAAGTCTTGGATATATGCAGTCTTTTGGTGATACTGCTATGCCTACATTAGCTGGAAGTGAGCCAGCAGTATTCTTAGACTCGATGAGTGCTGATTTCAGTAATAAAGATGAACGTGTTTATAGCGCACGTTTCGATTATGACTTCAAAGATACACCATTGAGTGGTCTTAAATTTATGACTCGTTACTCCAAGGGTATTGATATTGATCTTTCAAAACTAGTTGATGAGGATTACAAGCAAAGAGCTTTAGATACTGAATTGAGTTATCATTTTAATGAAGGAGCATTGAAAGGTTTGAATCTGCGTTTACGTCATACACGTTATCGCAGTGATCTACCATTAGTAGGTCAAGCATTTCGTCCTGGTGATGAAACACGTTTGAATGTTGATTACACATGGAAATTTAAATAAATCTATGTGGACTCGAATAATAAAGAATTTCTAATGGTGGGTTCTTGATAACGATTATACATTTCCTTAATTGAAGCGAGGAGAGATGAAGCCAGCAGATACGTCAACATAATGAGCCTTTCTGTTCTGGAGCTCTCCATCTCCGGAACATATATTGGTAGATTAATGCGGATGTGTCTGCTGCGAAGAAACAGCTGAAAGCGGAAAAGCAGAGACTCATGTATATGGGGAAAGAGCGTGGGTTGGACATGTTGTTGGGGCATCAAGTTTTATAGTCTACCTCTCCCTAACTCTCTCCTAAAAGGAGAGGGAGCCCTAATGTGAAAATCCTGCAGATATTAAATCAAATGATGCTTCCTCTCCCTATGGGAGAGAGCTGGAGTGAGGGTTTCTATGATCGTAAACTCTCAATTTCCTTTAAAATCCATGTTTTAACTTGATCATTCTTAGATAAAGAAAATTCTAAAGCAGGAGAGTCACTTGAAACATCCACATTTCCTTCATAGGGGGAAATAATGAGTAGTTTTTCATCGAAAAGCATAAAGAAGTTCCAGTGAAATTTGGTGCTATAAATGATTTTTATCGTTCCTTTCTTGTTCACTTTTTTATGGATGCCATCCAATTTTGTTTTACAGTTGTTAATTTTAGTTTTTATATCCATAGGAGACTTATTGAAACGGCTAGCTATAATTTTAAGATGTTCATTATTGTTTTCATCGGGAAGGATAAATTCTAATTCACCTCCTTTTTTTAAAAAAGCCTCTAATGTCTTTGAGTGACTAGATATCCAAGAATCAAAATAATGCGTGACGACCGTAACCTTTTTATGATGTTGAAATAAGAGTTTCCAATTTTTATTTTTGAAGAAATCTTGAGTTTTCCAATCATTATTAAAGTATGGTTTGACTTCATCTAATGTTCTTCGAGCGATATCATCAATTAATTTTTCATCACGTTGATTTTCAAAAAAATCTGTTAATGATTTTAATAGCAATAAAGATACAGACAAAATTATTCAAGTTGGGATTAATGCATTTGATACATCTTTTCCTAATGAGTAAAAAGTCTTAGACCATGAAAAAGGATCAGAACTCAGAAGATATGAGAAAAATAAATAAAGACAAATTAGAACTATTGCCGAAATAAAACTAATAATCCCTAAAAATTTTTGAACTGTTTTTATAAATTCTGAATTCATACGCCTCTTTGTTAGATTAAATTTTTAGAGAGGTTATTTTATAGGCTTTAATATGTAATGCAATCGATATTAAAAATAAAGGGCTGAATAATCAGCCCTTTATACTAAAATTAAGTTAAATATTCATCTAATTAAAGCGCCGCAATCTGCTCCATATTCGCTTTAATCTTCGCTAATTGGTCAGCAAACTCAGCAAGTTTTACTTTCTCGCCTTCAACCACAGCAGCAGGTGCTTTCGCCACAAAACCTTCGTTAGAAAGTTTGTTGGCAATTTGGTCATGCTGTTTCTGAACTTTGTCTAAGTCTTTTTGCAAACGACCCAATTCCGCTTTAGGGTCAATTAAGCCCTTCATTGGAACGAATACAGACACATGACCTACAACAGAAGAAGATGACAATGGCGGTTGTTCAGCATCGCTTAGGAAGGTAATGCTTTCAACTTTAGCCAATGCTTTAAACAACGGTTCAATACGTGCGATTTGCGCTTTCTCGCTATCCGTCGTGTTTTGAAGCAGAACAGGCAACAAGCGAGCATTACCTAAGCCCATCTCACCACGGATATTACGTACCGCCCCAATCAAACCTTGCAGCCATTGCATATCTGCTTCAGCTTGTTCATTGATAAGCGCTTGGTCAGCAACAGGGTACTGTGCAAGCATAATTGTTTCGCCAACGATGTTCAGTTTTGGCGCTAGTGTCTGCCAGATTTCTTCTGTTAAGTACGGCATCAACGGATGAGCCAAACGTAAAGACGCTTCCATTACTGAAAGAAGCACACGACGTACTTCAGCTTTACGCTCAACCGATACATTTTCATCATTTAGAACAGGCTTAGTCAGCTCGACATACCAGTCACAGTATTCATTCCAAATGAACTCGTAAATCGCTTGTGCAGCCAAGTCTAAACGGTAGGTTGCAAATGCTGTTTGCACTGCTTGTTCCGCTTTTTGTAGACGGCTTACGATCCATTGTTCAGGCAATTCCCAAAGATCTTGGCGAACTTCCTGACCAATCACTTGCTCTTCGCAGTTCATCATCACGAAACGCGTTGCGTTCCAGATTTTGTTGGCAAAGTTACGGTAACCTTCAACACGTTTCATGTCGAACTTAATGTCACGGCCGGTGTTTGCAAGCGCACAGAATGTGAAACGAACCGCATCTGTACCGTATGATTGAATGCCTTCAGGGAATTCTTTACGGGTTGATTTTTCAATCTTCGCCGCTTGCTTCGGGTTCATCAAACCTGTAGTACGTTTTTGTACTAGAGTTTCAAGATCAACACCGTCAATCAAATCGAGTGGGTCAAGTACGTTACCCTTAGATTTAGACATCTTCTGACCTTCGCCATCACGTACCAAACCGTGTACATACACAGTTTTGAACGGCACTTGTGGCGTACCATCTTCATTTTTCATGAAGTGCATCGTAAGCATAATCATACGAGCAACCCAGAAGAAGATGATGTCAAAACCTGTGACCAACACATCAGTCGGGTGGAAGGTATTTAAGAAGTAGTTTTCTTTATCTTTCGCTTCGTCACCCGTCCAACCTAAAGTTGAGAATGTCCAAAGCCCAGATGAGAACCATGTATCCAATACGTCTTCGTCTTGGTTCAATTCAACTTCAGGAGCAATACCGTTTTTCGCACGAACTTCGTCTTCGTTGCGACCTACGTAAACATTACCTTCTGCATCGTACCAAGCAGGGATACGGTGACCCCACCACAATTGACGAGAGATACACCAGTCTTGAATGTTGTTCATCCAAGCCATGTACATGTTGCTGTACTGCTCAGGTACGAACTTGATACGGCCATCTTGAACTGCTTCAATTGCAGGTTCAGCAAGTGGCGCAATCTTCACATACCATTGGTCTGTTAATAATGGCTCAACGATTACACCTGAACGGTCACCGCGAGGTGGCTTCAATGTGTACGGTTGAATTTGGTCTAACCAGCCTTCAGCTTCCGCTTGCTCTACTAACTTTTTACGCGCTTCAAAACGCTCTAAACCAACATAGTCCGCAGGTGCAGGGATAGTTTTAGAAATTTGCTCGCCGGCTTTCGCAATGTATTCAAACTCAGCCAACACTTCAGCATTTTTGTTGAAGATGTTGATGATTGGCAATTCGCAACGTTTACCTACTTCATAGTCATTGAAGTCATGTGCAGGGGTGATTTTTACACAGCCTGTACCGAATTCTTTGTCAACATATTCATCTTTAACGATTGGAACAGCACGACCTGTAATCGGTAGGATAATGTTCTTACCAACTAAAGCTGCATAGCGTTCATCATCAAGCGCAACAGCAACCGCTGTATCACCTAATAATGTTTCAGGACGAGTCGTTGCCACAACGATATGATCTTTACCATCGTGCGTGCGAAGTGACTTATCTTCAAAGAAGTATTTGAAGTGCCACAATGAACCTTGTTCTTCTTTATCAGACTCAACTTCAAGGTCAGAAAGGGCAGTTTGTAATTTAGGATCCCAGTTAACAAGGCGTTTACCACGGTAGATCAAACCATCTTCGTGAAGTTTTACAAACACTTCTTTCACAGCATTTGATAAACCTTCATCCATGGTAAAGCGTTCACGTGACCAATCAACAGACGAACCTAAACGACGAATTTGACGGGTAATATTACCGCCAGATTGTTCTTTCCATTCCCATACTTTTTCGATGAATTTATCACGACCCAAGTCATGACGGCTTACGCCTTGCGCACCTAACTGACGCTCTACAACCATTTGCGTTGCGATACCCGCATGGTCAGTACCTGGTTGCCAAAGCGTGTTAAAACCTGACATACGCTTATGACGTGTCAAAGCATCCATGATGGCATTGTTAAAACCATGACCCATGTGCAAGCTACCAGTGACGTTTGGTGGCGGAATCATGATACAGAAAGACTCGCCTTTTTCAGACGGCTTAAAGTAACCGCGTTCTTCCCAAGTTTGGTACCATTTTTTCTCGATCTCGGTCGGATCGTAGGTTGTAGCAATATTTTGCGCTGAATCAGTCATAGTTCGAACAGATCAAAAGTAGATAAAAAATTGCATCTATTGTAGCAAAAAAAATGCATGGAGAGGCACGTTAAGCAAATGCATTCTCGTTTCAAATCCCACACAATCGAACAGTAATTGATTTTGAATAGCACTAAAGCCAGCGTCAACTCGCGGAATCGGCCTGACAATAAAGGATAACAATCGCATGACCTATACTATTTCTTTGCGCTTACAACCTGAAACTTATCAGCAATATCAAACCATTCACCAAAAACTCAATGCAGGAGATCGTGAAGCGCAAGCTAAAATTCTTGGAGATAATCTGTCCAAAATTGCTTGTGAGATTATTGATCAAGCCTTTGGCACACTGGTCAAAGATTCTAATGCAAAGGATCAAGACTCAGCAAAAGTATTGAAACAAGTGCAAGATGCAATCTTGAAATACATGCCTTGGTCAGTATCTTTTTTTGGTAATGATCGCTTAACGCCTATGGTGAATCATGTACAAAGTTTGATGTATGAACAAGATGGAAAATACTATATTTCATACCCAGTTGAAAAAGTTATTGTGAATGAGTTACTGGGCTGTGCAGAACGTATGCGTGAAGGTCAAAATCAATATGTTGCTCCCGGCTTAAAAGCCTTCACTAAAGTGGTTGATCAAGGCGTTACGAGCTTAATTCGTGAACCTAAAAAAATGCTGAAATTTAATATGGTGGTGGATAAAACCTTAAATGGTGTGATCAGTTTGACCACAGGATTAGGGTATAAGCGATTTGAAAATTTAAGCAAAATTCATGATGCACAAAGTATCGTGAAGTACTTTGACCATTTTTTGGTTTTTCTTGATAATGAAGGACAGCAAAAAGCAAAATTAAATGCTTAAACCATAAGGATAAAGGGAATGGCAAAGTTGGAACAGCTTGATCAGAAAGTGGTGTGGATTACAGGTGCATCATCGGGTCTTGGTAAAGCGTTGGCTGCTGAATGTGCCAGCTTAGGGGCACAGGTTATATTGACGGCTCGTCGTTTTGAAGAGCTGGAAACGGTAAGACAGTCTTTGGCACACCCAGAACGACATATTTCCATTAAAGCGGATATCACAGATGAATCACAAGTTCGTCATGCTTATGAACAAGTTCTCCAACAAAAGGGACGTATTGATTGGTTAATCAATAATGCAGGTCTATCACAACGTGCATTAATTAAAGACACGACCATGCAAACTGAACGTGCGATCATGGAAGTTGACTATTTCTCTCAAGTTTTTTTAACCAAAACGGTTTTACCGACTTTTCAGCAACAAAAGTCAGGACGAATTGCCTTTATCTCAAGTGTAGCTGGGTTATTGGGCACACAATATCGTGCGACTTATTCGGCAGCCAAAGGTGCGATTCATATGTGGGCGAATAGCTTACGTGCTGAAGTTGCGCAAGATGGTGTGGGTGTCTCGGTAATTTTCCCGGGATTCGTGAAAACCAATGTATCCTTTAACGCTTTAAACGGTGAAGGAAAGCCCCAAGGTTATCAAGATGAGGCTATTGAAAATGGTTTAGAAGCAGAGGAATTTGCTAAACAAACCGTACAGGCATTATTGAAAGGGGATGAGTATATTATCGTGGGTGGGGCAAAAGAAAAATTAGGCGTCTTTATTTCACGATTATCACCAGCAATACTGTATCGAATGATCCGAAAAATGAAAGTAAAGTAATTTTTAATGATCGTGACCCGCGTATCGATGAGAAAAATTTTATCAACTATGTCTGGTTTTCTATCTCAATGATCATGCGAGCGATAAGGGGTTTGAAGACTCCTCAAATAAAGTATAGGGCTTGAGTGACTACTACATACCTGTAAAGAAAAAGAGAGACTTTTAGTCTCTCTTTTGTATAGCAGTTCCGTAAGCGAATACTTCAACCATTCCACCTTGAAGTCCTAAATCTGTGGTGCTGAGTCTTAACCCTAAGATTTCAGTTGCGCCCATTTTTTCAGCTTCAAGTTTAAGTCTAACAATAGCTTCACGTCTTGCACGTTCAACAATACTTTCATAACTACGTAAGCGTCCACCAAAGAAATTTTGGATTTGCGCAAGTACAAACTTAAAATAATCATGCGAAATCACAACATTACTGCTGATCATTTGTCCATGGTTTTCAGAAGTTTTAAAACGCTGACTATCTAACTTGATATAAGCTAAGCGCGCTTCTTGTTCATCAAGTTGCTTAAGATGCTTTTGTTCATTATAGCGACCAAATCCAAATCCAATACAAAATAGGATGAGAAAGATAACCACCTGAAAAATGATACCATCCATAACGAATCCTTAAGAGGTGAATGGATCAGGAATTTTAGGTGCATTCGGTGTGACATACACAGCTGTGCCATAAACAAATAATTCGGAAGCACCTTGGGTAATATTGGAAGTCGAGAAACGAATTCCGACAATCGCATTCGCCCCTAAGCCACGCGCTTTATCAATCATACGGTTCATTGCTTCTTGACGAGACTCTTCAAGTAATTCCGTGTATGCGGTAAGTTCTCCACCGACGATATTCTTAAGTCCTGCGAGTAAATCACGTCCAACGTGTTTACTTCTGACGGTACTACCATATACCACGTCAAATTGTTGTTGAATTTGATGACCAGGTACAGATTCTAAATTACTTAACAGCATGTGATTGAAGTCGTTATAAAAAGGATAATTAATGACAAAATATCAGTATTTGGGACAATAAAAAAGCCCACCGAAGTGAGCTTTATTCAAACAAAAAATTACTTCTTGTCGTATTTTAAATCTGAGCTTGAAGGCTGATAAATCACTTGATCCGTAGTATTAGTTTTTAAGCCACCACCGAGTGATTTATAGAGCTCGATTTGGTTGTTAAGGTTCGCTTGTTCAAGCAGCAATAAACCTTGCTCAGCACTATACGATGTACGTTGCGCATCTAGTACAGTTAAGAAACTGTCAATACCAGCGCGGAAGCGGGCATTTGAGAGTTTGTAGGTTGTATTGGTCGCATCAACTAAACGGCGTTGTGCAGTTAAACGTTCACCGATATTTTGACGCACTGCCAAAGCATCATTCACTTCACGGAACGCAGATTGAATTGATTTTTCATAATCAGACAATGCGATCTGTTGCTGTGTTTCAGAGACTTTAATATTGGCACGACGTGTACCCCAGTCAAAGATTGGTATATCTAGACTAGGACCAACAGACCAAACAAAAGCGCCAGACTTGAATAAATCACTTAAGTCTGTTGATGCATAACCTGCTGAACCTGTGAGGCTAATGGTTGGGAATAAACGCGCTTTTGCAGCACCGATATTCGCACCAGCCGCACTTAGCTGATATTCAGCCGCTTTAACATCTGGACGGTTGTTGAGTAGATCACTTGGCAAACCAGCCGCAAAAGCAGTGGTTGATGTCACACGTGTGATTCTCTCTTTAGGCAATAAATTGTCAGGTAGTGGTTGACCTACAAGGAGGTTTAACGCATTAACCGCTTGTGCAATTTGAGTCTTGTATTCAGCAACATCACCACGTGCCGTCTCAACAGAAACTTGAGCCTGACGAAGCGGAACTTCACTGTCGATTCCCACATCAAAACGTTTTTTGTTGAGATTGTAAGATTCAAGTTGAGCTTTTAGCGTCTGTTCAGCGAGCTTAAGATTCGCTTGCGCATATGAGTAAGCCAACCAAGCTTGAGCTGTTTGGCTAATCAAGGCAATTTGAGTGGCATCACGTGCGCTTGCAGTTGAAAGATAAGTGTCTAGGGCATTGTCTTTCAAGCTTCTAACACGACCCCAAAAATCAATTTCATAAGCCGTTAAACCTAAACCTACATTATAGGTTGTTACTGGGCTTGGCGAATTGACCGTGTCTTGTCGTAAAACACCACCACTTGCACCAATCGTAGGCAATTGATTGTTTTGGCTGATTTGAAATTGTTGACGTGCTAATTCGATATTTAGCGTCGCTTTACGAAGATCACGGTTATTTGCCAAGGCTAAATCCAAAACTTGGATTAAGCGTTGATCTACAAAAAAATCCTTATAACCTTGCTCCGCAATAGATGGACCAGAAGCATTGCCAAGATAACTTCCTGGAATATTGGCTTGAGTGACCGGTTCTGGACCACGCATGCTTTGACATGCTGTCAAAGCAAGCGCAATTGCAGATACCGCAATGCTACGACCTGTAATAGACCATACGTTTTGCATCACGAAATTTGCTCCTGTTTATTTTGTTTTGGTTTTGTTTTAAAGATACTTCGGATCCATACGTAGAACACTGGAATAAAGAAGATCCCTAAAAGTGTTGAGCTGATTACACCACCAAGTACACCATAACCCACGGAATGTTGACTTCCTGCACCTGCGCCAGAAGCGAGAGCTAGAGGAAGAACACCAAAACCGAAAGCCAATGTGGTCATAATGATTGGACGCAAACGCATTTTCGCGGCATGCAAGGTTGCTTCGAAGAGTTCTTCACCTTGATCTTGAAGCTCTTTCGCAAATTCTACAATCAAGATCGCATTCTTCGCGGACAAACCAATCACGGCAATAATCGCCACTTGGAAGTAGATGTTATTTGAAAGGTTTGGATCTTTCAAAATAATCATTCCCAAGAATGTTAAAGCAAGTGCACCAACAATACCCAATGGCACAACCATGAGTACAGAGAATGGGATAGACCAACTTTCATATAAGGCTGCCAAGCAGAGGAAGACAATCAATAACGAAAGAGCATAAAGGAATGGTGCTTGTGCGCCAGACTCACGTTCTTCAAGAGATAAACCAGTCCATTCGTAATCGAAGCCTTGTAAGCCCATTGAAGGAAGCTTCGCAATGATTTCTTCAACCGCTGCCATTGCATCACCCGAACTCACACCTGGAGCTGGAGTGCCTGTAATGTTCATGGAAGAAACGCCGTTATAACGCTCTAAACGTGGTGAACCATAAGTCCATTCGCCTGTTGCGAATGCTGAGAATGGAACCATCGTACCTTGGTTATTGCGGACATACCACTTGTCTAAGTCTTCAGGCATCATACGAGAGCTCGCTTCACCTTGAACATACACTTTTTTCACACGGCCACGATCGATGAAGTCATTAATGTATGTACCACCCCATGCCATACCCATCGTACTATTGATTTCAGCAATGCTGACTCCCATAGCACCTGCTTGAGCATGATCGACGATGACACGATATTGAGGCGTATCTTCTTGTCCGTTAGGACGAACACCTGTTAAACGCTGATCTTGAGAAGCTAAGCCGAGTACAGCATTACGTGCTGCTAATAATTGCTCGTGACTTTGACCTGCAGCTGCTTTTAACTGTAGGTTAAAGCCTGCACTCACGCCCAACTCCGGCATTGCTGGAAGTTGAAGAGGCATGATATAGCTGGCATCTTTCACAATCATATTCAGTGCCATACCACGTTGGATAATGGCACCGACCTGAGATTCAGGAGAGGTACGGTCTTTCCAGTCTTTCAACTTAATGAAGGCAAGACCCGCATTTTGACCAATACCCGTGAACGAGAAACCAGCAACACTAAATACAGATTCAACATGTTCTTTCTCGTTGTTGAGGAAGAAGCCTGTCATTTGATCAATTGTTTTACCTGTTCGTTCAAGCGTTGCATTCGGTGGAAGCTGAACGAGAGTCATCACCACACCTTGGTCTTCATCTGGTAAGAATGAAGAAGGAAGGTTGACAAATAACCAGCCCATCACAGCAATCACAACACCATAGACCAATCCTGCAAATAGCTTGGCATGTGTTAAACGGTTTACGCCGTTTTGATATTTCACCGAAATTTTGTCAAAACCATTGTTAAACCAACGGAAGAAACGGGCAAAAATGTTATTGCTTTGAGGTTTGTTGGCATCATGTTTTTTCAACATGGTCGCACACAATGCAGGGGTAAAGGTTAATGCAACAATCAATGAAAGGATCATTGCTGTAACGAGTGTGATAGAGAACTGACGATAAATTACACCTGTGGTACCCCCCATGAATGCCATAGGTACGAATACTGCAGTTAAGACAGAGGTAATACCAATCAATGCACCAGAGATCTGTCCCATCGACTTTTCAGTCGCTTCCACAGGCTCAAGATGCTCTTCTGTCATCACACGTTCAACGTTTTCTACGACGACAATCGCATCATCCACCAGAAGACCAATGGCGAGAACCATAGCGAACATGGTTAATGTGTTGATCGAGAATCCGAACATGTTGATCACGGCAAATGTACCCAATACAACCACTGGAACAGCCATTGTTGGAATAATGGTTGCACGCCAGTTTTGTAGGAACAAGAACATGACCAAGAATACGAGGATAATCGCTTCAATTAAGGTTTTCACAACACTTTTAATTGAGAGCTCAATAAATGGTGTTGTATCAAATGCAAGTTTGTCCACCATACCTGTTGGGTAATTTGGACGTAATTCTTTTAAACGATCTTCAATCGCTTGGGCTGTATCTAATGCGTTTGCACCCGTTGCCAAACGAATCGCTACACCACCTGCAGGTTGACCATTAAATTTAGAGTCAAATGCATAGTTATCTGCACCTAATTCAATTTTAGCGACATCACCTAAACGAACTTGTGCACCATTTGGTGAGTTCTTAAGGAAAATATTTGAAAATTGTTCAGGTGTTTGTAAAAGACTTTGAGCAGTTACAGTCGCATTTAAAACTTGACCTTGTACAGAAGGTGCACCACCTAACTGACCTACCGCCACTTGCGCATTCTGAGTTCTTAATGCATTTGCAATATCACTTGGTGTAACTTGCAAGTTGGCCATTTTGGATGGGTCCATCCAAATTCGCATAGCATATGAACCACCAAATACTTGCACTTCACCAACACCAGTCACACGGCTAAGTGGTTCAGAGATATTTGAGTTTACATAGTCTTTAATGTCATTTGCATCTAATGCATCTGACTCAGAATAAAACGCAATAACTTGTAAGAAGCTTGCGCCAGACTTGGTAACTTTTAAACCTTGACGTTGTACGTCTTCAGGCAAAAGTGCAGTCGCTGATTGAAGTTTATTTTGAACTTGTACCTGTGCAATATCAGGATCGATACCTTGTTCAAAGTTTAGAGTAATGGAAGCTTGTCCATTACCAGCACTGTTAGATGAGATGTAACGTAACCCATCCAAGCCATTCATTTGTTGTTCAATAATTTGCGTTACTGTGTTTTCTACAGTTTCAGCAGATGCACCCGGATATGTTGCAGAAATCGATACCGTTGGTGGTGCAATCGTTGGGTATTGCGCAATTGGCATCTTGGTGAGGGATAAAATACCCGCCAACATGATGACCAATGCAATCACCCAAGCGAAAATTGGGCGATGGATAAAAAAGTGAGCCATTCAGTCTACTCCTTATGCATTTGAAGTAGCTTTTTGTTCAGATTGAGCTGCTGGCTTTGCTTGTTGACCATCTTTGCCGGCTTGAGGTGCTGCAGCTTGAGGTTGGTAAGGTTTAGCTACAACTTGTTGTTCGGGTTTAACTTTCGCCACACCATCTACAATGACCTTATCACCCGTATTTAGACCTTTGGTCACAATCCAATCTTTACCTTGCACACCTGCAGTCTCAATTGGACGTACTTCAACTGCACCTTTCGCATTCACGATCATCGCAGTCGCTTGACCTGTTGGTGTACGGGTCACAGCCGCTTGAGGCACTAAAATCGCATTAGGAATTACACCTTGCACAATTTGAGCATTAGTGAACATTCCTGGCAATAATAATTGGTTCGGATTTGAGAACACAGCACGTAGGGTAACTGTCCCTGTTTCTGGATTTACACTTGCATCAGAGAATGCAAGATTACCTTCAATAGGGTAGATGCTGCCATCTTCAAGTTTTAAACGAACTTTAGTATTGTTGCTGCGGTCGATGCTGCCTTGACTCAACTGTTGACGTAAACGAAGAAGCTCAGCACTTGATTGGTTGATATCGACATAGATTGGATCAAGCTGTTGGATTGTTACCAATGCTTCAGGTTGATTAGCCGTTACCAATGCACCTGCAGTCACACTAGAGCGACCTGATTGCCCTGAAATGGGTGAGCGAACAGTAGAATAACCTAAGTTAATCTGCGCATTTTTCACCGCTGCTTCTGAAGCTGCAACATCTGCTTGTGCCAATTTAACTTGTGCTTGTAGATCATCAAATTCTTGCTTAGACACAGCATTGATACCGACAAGTTGGCGATAACGGTCAGCTTTAACTTGAAGCGCATTGAGATTGGCTTTTTGACGAACTAAGGCTGCTTTTGCACTGTCTAAGTTCGCACGGTTGGTATTTGCATCAATTTCGTACAGAGGTTGTCCTTCACGCACAAAACTACCTTCAGCAAACAGACGCTTTAAAATCACACCGCTTGCTTGCGGACGTACTTCAGAAATTTGATAGGCTGAAGTTCGACCCGAAAGCTCGACAGTTTGTTCAACACTTTGTGGTTGAGCAACGATGACACCAACTTCAGTTGGCGGCATTTGCTGTTGTGCAGCGGCTTGCTCTGCATCTTTTGGATCTTTGCTACAACCCACAAGTGCAATACTTGTTGCAAGAGCACAAGCAGTGAGGGCAGGGGCCCAAAGCTTTGCCGACATCATTATTCCACCTCGTTAGATTTTTCTCTAAAAATAATTGTTTGCTTTGCTATCCGTTGTGATAGGACTAACCACAGTATAGTCAGCCATATCAACGCAATACTCCAACCTGCAACAACATCTGTCGGGTAATGAGCACCGAGATAAACCCGTGAAAAACCCATGCCAACAAACCATATACAGGCAGCGACGAAAATGATTCTACTTTGATGATGGTTTCGAAAGATCATGATCATCAAACCAGCAATCACTGCTGCATAGAGACTATGTGCGCTTGGAAATGCGGCTCCATAAGTTTCAACGATTTGATAAATTGCATTTGGACGAGGTCGGTCGAAAGCATATTTGAGTAACCAGCCAAGACAGGCACCACCAACGAGACCAAGTGAGATAAATAGACAGTTAGCATATTGTTTTAATCGCCATTGCTGTAAGGTCCAAATCGCCACGCACATCAGCATGATCGGTAAACCGCCAACATGAGACAATAAAACCGCAATTCCATCTATGAGGGGATTGCGGTGTTGACTCATCCATGAAACAGCAGTGAGATCGAGCTGTTGTATCGTTGGAATATAGATTCCTATACTACTTATCGTTATTCCTAAACAACCTATTAAAATCAGTAAGTAAGGCATATAAAATAACCTGAGTTATATTATAGTCGCATACATTTATTGCATGAATGCGTCAAAGTGTACTCGCCAGTACACTTTTTTTCAAGTCAGTGTAAAAGCATAATTTATAGTAATTTCATTACAATGTGCATCTTATTTTTAGCACAAAAAATAACACTAATATCTAATGAGAAGATTTCTTTGGTGAAATTGGATCTTCGACCTCTAAAGGTTGTTTGGGGGGCCAGAAAAAGTCCATTGGTCGTGTAACAAAGTGAGTAAATACTAATTTTGCCAGAGGTTTCCATTGTTCAAAACGAACACGTCTTGCGCGTAATGCCACAATAATAGTGAGACTAAAGCTGACAAATAAGTTGGTCAAACCAATTAATAATACACCAAGGAATGAAACAATAATGAGCCCTATTTCAGGCGTGCCATTGATACTCAATAGGCCCTGCATAAAGTTTGCTGAAGCAAAGGCAATATGACGAATATCTAAAGGCAGACCAAGAATAAAGCCAATTGTCCCCATGCTGCCTAGCATGATTCCGAACAGGAAATTCCCGGCTAGTGCTCCTAAATTACGTTCAATATAGTTTGCAAACTTTTCCAGTCTGTCAGCACCTAGCCAGTTTTTTAAGCGATGATGTGCTTTTAAGCGAGGTCCGACTTTACGATACACTGCCATGTTGTCGAAGTAACCTGCGATCAAACCAGATAAAAATAGACATACACCTGCAATAGCTGCATGTGGGACTGCTAGGGATGTAAAAGGATTTAAACTATGAAGTAAATATGTTGCTTTACTGTGATTGAGTAATTGTTCACCCAAAATCAACGGCCACATCATGGTGATCAATGCTGCAACCGGGATTGCAATGGAAATATTGCCGAGAATAGCGACAAACTGCGTACGGATAATATTGATAATCAGTGCAGCAAGTTCTGCGATTTGTGCAGTTCGAGACCCTTTCTTTTGTTGAACTGTCGCGGCTAGGGCAGCTGCAGTCATAGCAGGTTGTTTGGTTGCAACCGTAAAATGGAGTACATGGATCAACATGAAACCTAATGCATAGTTCATGCTATACGCGAAGGCTTGCATGATAGGTGCCATGGCGATGCGCGCAGTGAGAATCTTCAAGGTCGCCATGATAGCGATAATGACGCCTGCACCTGCGGCTGATTTGTACATACTGAAGAAACCAGCTTTATTGGTACTTACATAATGTTCGCCAGTTTTACTGGCATTTTCAGTGACTTGTAATGCGATTAATTCACTGTTTGTTTTTAAAAGCTCTCGAACACTTCGCTCCTCATAGTGAGCCGCAACTAAATCTTGACATAACTCAGCGAGTGCTAAGTATTGAACTTTTCCAGTTTCAGTCAATAAGTTCAGTAATAGTTCAATACGATCTAAACATTGCTCAAGCAAAGACAATAAATAAGTGAGACTTAAACTCACCCCAATTCTTTTCGTAGCACGACGAATCTTCAAAACGACATCGCGGCACTGCTCGATCATCACCAAAGCCTGGTTGGCGTCGGGTACGACCATTTCAGTAAGATCATCAGCTTCACTATAATGTTTTTTGTATAGCTCAATAAATTCAATGATTTCACGATTCTGCACCAAAAAAGGTGACTCATATTCAGTCAGTTCTGGTTGTGCATTAATAAACTCAGGATAAAGTCCAATACCGCTGATACGGTAAGATAAAACTGTAATGGCTTTAATCATGTCGCGTTTGATGCCAAATTTTGCATCTAAGCTGCCATTACTTTGATTGACAATCTGAAAAAACTGAATCCATTGCTGATCTTCAATATTTTCTAGCCAATATTTATCGCTACGTAAATGAAAGACACGGAAGACTAAATCTTTTAGATCAGTTTCATCGGTCAAAAGGGGAAGAACATGCGCTCCCATTCGTTGACCCAACTGATTCCAAAAACCATCTAGAGAAAGAATCCCACTGTCCGCATAAATAGTGGTTTGTTTATAGCGATTGATCAGATGAACGATATAGGCTTGAAAAGTGGTGGCAGCAGTCGGCGTAATTAATAACGCTTGTATCAACGCCTGAAATTTTTGATTAATTTCTTCTAGGTTATAACTGTCTGATGGACGGATGCGATTAACGAGTTCAATGAGTATGTTTTCGTCTGGAGCAGCTTGATGATGGTCAAGTTGCTCCTGCATTTGTTTAAAAAGATCATTAAAGTTTATATGCATACGCAAATTTTTTTAGTTGAAGTTTATTGGATTCGATCTAATGCTAATTGAGCCAAATTATCAAGCGCTTGACGATAAATACTTTCAGGCAGTTGTAACAATGCCTCACGAGCTGCTGTAGTTTCTTCAACAGCACGTTCGCGACAGTAATCTAGTGCACCAGAGTTTTGAACAATTTGAATCACTTGATCCAAATGTTCAGTACCACCTGTAGTGATGCTACGACGGATAATATCGTGCTCTGCTCCAGAAGTTTTTTGTAGAGCAGCAATCAGTGGCAGTGTTGGCTTACCTTCCATTAAGTCATCGCCAATATTTTTACCAAGTGTTTCTGCGTCAGAGGTGTAATCGAGTATGTCATCTATGATTTGAAATGCATTCCCGAAATGACCTGCGTATTTTCTGAGTGCTTCACGATATTGATGTTGATTGGCAAGAATCGCAGCGCCTTCAGTCGCCAATTCAAACAAACGAGATGTTTTGCCGTGAATAATATCTAAATAAGTCGCTTCAGTGGTTTCAGGTTGATGTTGAGATTGCAGTTGAAGTACTTCTCCTTCAGCAATTTCACATGTTCCTGTTGAGAAGTCTTTTAATAACACCATATTGTTCAAATCTACGAGCAAATCGAAAGCTCTAGAAATCAGGAAGTCTCCAACGAGGACAGCGGTTTGGTTATTCCATGTTGCATTCGCTGTAGGACGACCACGGCGTAACCCAGACTCATCTACGACATCATCATGTACCAGTGTAGCGGTATGCAGCATTTCAATAATTGCAGCTAACTTTTGGGCATGCTCTAGGTTAGTTTCACCGCAAGCGCGAGCAGCCAATAAACACATAATAGGACGCATGCGTTTACCACCTGCCTCAACCACATGTTTGCTGACTGACATCACCAAAGCAACTTTAGAGCTGATTCCTTCATTAATAAGTTGGTCCATCGCAGCAAAGTCTGTAGCAACAGGTGCGAGAATGTCTTGCTTAAAATCGATGGCCATAACAATGAAGTCCTTATACAAACAGTAGATGTTACTCAGCTAGTGTAACAATTTAAGTGAAAGTTTTGGTCGCTTTGCCACATGAATATGCATGATTTTCTTAATGTTGTTCAGTTTCTATTCATGTTTGTGATTTAATCTTCATAATACCAATAAAACTTGATACGTTATTTGATATTCGAAGTAGTTCATTTTGTGAATAAATATAGTTTAATCAATCAGCAAATTGTTATTTTCATGTAAGAAATAGATATTTCGGGATGAAAGTTAACTTTTAGACAAAAGACCTTGTTGTTTATTTCATTATCACTTAAAATCTTTGCCCTTGAATAACCCCCAGTGGCGTTCGTTTTAAGATCGATATATTCCTTTATCGGCACGACGACACGGGCCTGTTGGAGTACATTATGTACGCAGTAATCCAAAGCGGTGGTAAACAACACCGTGTTGTTGAGGGTGAAACCCTTAAAGTTGAATTATTGAAAGCTGAAACTGGTTCTACTATTACGTTTGATGACGTATTAATGTTAGTGAACGGTGATAGCATTCAAATTGGTGCTCCAGTTGTTGCTGGTGCTAAAGTAACTGCTGAAGTAGTTAGCCATGGTCGTCACGACAAAATCCGCATCATCAAAATGCGTCGTCGTAAACACTATCGTAAACAACAAGGTCACCGTCAATGGTTCACTGAGTTGAAAATTACAGCTATTTCAGGCTAATTACGAGGAGTAAATAGACATGGCAACTAAAAAAGCCGGTGGTTCGACACGTAACGGTCGTGACTCAAATCCTAAAATGTTAGGTGTTAAAATGTTCGGTGGTCAAGCTGTGACTGCTGGTAACATTATCGTTCGTCAACGTGGTACAGAGTTCCACGCTGGTGCTAACGTTGGTATGGGTCGTGACCATACTTTATTTGCTACCGCTGATGGCGTGATCAAATTCGAAGTTAAAGGTCAATTTGGCCGTCGTTATGTATCTGTTGAAACTGTATAAGTTTTATCAGGCATAATCAAAAAACCCACTCTTGAGTGGGTTTTTTTATATCTGAAAGAAAGTTATTGAACTGAAGTGAATCTTCATCATGATGAAGTATTTTCAACAATTTAGCTAAATAACAATACAAAAGTTCTTATTTTCTCAATTATTAGCGATCAAATTTGGTTTAAGATGACTCCATATCAAATGATGATCAATAACAAAAGGTGGGATCATGACAATGCTTCGTAAAACGATTGGTGCAATTACAATGAGTGCTGCAATGATGGCACCAGTCGCAAGCACTCAAGTTTTCGCAGCGCCAGTGGCTGCTTCGGAGCAACAAGCGACCGCAAACTTGGTTCGTCAATTAAACGGAATAAAAAGTTTAACGGCAAATTTTGAACAAACAACGAAAGCAACTAAATCTAGTAAAGCACCACAAAAACAAGGTTTGAGTGCTCAACATATGAATCAGACTTTTACTGGGGTGATGAAAGTTGCTCGTCCAGGTAAGTTCTATTGGGAAACTACAGCACCAGCAAAACAAACAATTGTGACTTCTGGAAAGATGATTTGGATCTATGACCCAGATCTACAGCAGGCAATTCGTCAAAATATGGATGAGCAAGTTGCCAATACACCAGCATTATTATTGTCTGGTAATACCAACCAAATTATGCAGTCATATCGTGTAACACAGCCAAATAAAGCTAAAACTTATTACACGTTATATCCTAAGCAGAAAGATGGTGCCTTTCAGAGTCTGACCATTAGTTTCGGTGCAAATAAAGCGCCAAGCTTAATGATTTTAGAAGATTCATTAGGACAAACTACACACGTTAAATTTAGTAATGTGAAAGTGAATGAAGGTATTCCGGATTCAACATTTAACTTTACACCGCCTAAAGGCACAGACATTATTGACCAATAATATAAAAGCAGCGTTTATCGCTGCTTTTTTTAACTACAAATTTCAACTGAATTCATGTCATCTAGAATTTATAGTCTCTGTGTTAAACACTCATTTTTATTGGAGGCTATATGCTAAAACACATGAATCGGTTTGGAAAATTGAGTGTTATTTGTGCATCAATGATCATGTTAGGCGCTTGTCAGCCTAAATCAGATGCAGAAACTAAAAAAAGCAATGAGACTGCTGTGCAAGCAAAACAATCAGAATCTTGGTATATCGAATCGAAGAACGTCGAATTAAAGCCTAAACAGAAGCAAGTATGCGATGAGGCAGGGTGTACAGAATATTCATTCCAAACGGTTGAAACTAATCATCCGTGGATTAATACGTATTTTAAAAATCGAATTGAAAAAGCAGACCCTATACCATTCCAATCGGCTACTAAGAATACAGAGACAACTACTGTGGATCCGCTGAAGTTGAGTCAGAGTCAGACTGTGGTACGTTATTTAAGTCAACATCAGAATATAGCGAGTTTTGAATATCTGAGCTATGTATATCCTGCTGGTGCAGCACATGGGATGTACCACAAAGAATATGTTCATTTCGATTTAAAAACTAAAAAAAGAATAGCACTACAAGATTTAATTGTGAAAGGTCAAAATAAAAAGCTATTAGAAACACTTTATAGTGCTAATAGTATGTGGCTTACAGATCACAATATTGAACAAGATAAACTCGAATTAAGTGACAATTTCTATTACGGAGTTGATGGTATCGTCTTTGTTTATCCGCTGTATGAACTCGCGTCCTATGCTGAAGGAATGTCTGAACTCACTTTACCTTATGTGAGTGTGAATGGTTTGATACAGTCAGAATATCTTCCAAACCTACCCAAACTCGCTGCTGAGTAATTGACTCTATTTTAATTTGATTCAATAAGCTTCAGCTGTCAGCGCTTCGACTGTATTTTTTTCAACGAAGCGCTTACACTATAGGCAGTTTTTTTCCCTGAAAAGATTAACCATGATCGACCCGAAATTACTTAGAAATAATATAGAGGCTGTAAATTTAGCCTTAGCTAAACGTGGCGTGCAACTCAACGTAGAAGAATGGGCATCTTTAGAGGCTCGTCGTAAAGAAATTCAGTCTAAGACTGAAGCTTTACAAGCAGAACGTAATTCGGGTGCTAAACAAGTTGGTCAAATCAAAAAAGCAGGTGGTGATGCCTCTGAAATCATGGCTCGTATGAGCGCGATCGGAGATGAAATTAAAGCCGCTGAGCTTGCGTTAACAGAACTACAAGCTGAAATTGAAGCAAAATCACTTTCTATTCCAAACCTACCTCATGAGTCGGTGCCAGAGGGCAAAGATGAGAATGACAACGTTGAAATTTTAAAATGGGGTACGCCTCGTGAATTCAACTTTGAAATTAAAGATCACACTGATCTTGGTGAGTGGATGGGTGGACTCGAGTTTGAAACAGCGACTAAGTTAACAGGTACTCGTTTCAGTGTGCTCAAGGGCCCGCTTGCACGTTTACAACGTGCACTAACGCAGTTCATGTTAGATACACATACATTGAAAAATGGCTATACAGAAGCTTATGTACCGTATTTAGTAAATGCTGATTCATTACGTGGAACTGGTCAGTTGCCTAAATTTGAAGAAGATTTGTTCAAGCTCCAAGGTGACAAAGAATATTACTTGATCCCAACTGCTGAAGTACCTGTGACTAACTTTGTGCGTGATGAGATTATTGATCCTGAGCGTCTACCGTTAAAATATGCTGCTCATACACCTTGTTTCCGTAGTGAAGCTGGTTCTTATGGTCGTGATACACGCGGTTTGATTCGTCAGCACCAATTTGACAAAGTAGAAATGGTTCAAATTGTTAAACCTGAAGACTCTATGCAAGCATTGGAAGAGTTGACAGGGCATGCTGAGGGTATTTTACAGGCGCTTGGATTGCCATATCGTAAAATCATCCTATGCGGTGGTGATATGGGCTTTGGTGCAACGAAGACTTATGACTTAGAAGTTTGGGTACCAAGCCAAAATACCTATCGTGAAATTTCATCGTGTTCAAACATGGGGGATTTCCAGGCTCGTCGTATGAAAGCTCGTTACCGTGCTGATCAAAAGAAAACAGAGTTTGTTCATACTTTGAATGGTTCAGGTTTAGCAGTTGGTCGTACTTTGCTCGCGGTGATGGAAAACTATCAACGTGAAGATGGTTCGATTGAGATTCCTGAAGTCTTACGTCCTTATATGGGTGGACAAAATTTTATCGATTAATCGATAAAACACAAAAAAGCTAACTCAATTGAGTTAGCTTTTTTTTTAGTGTTTTAATGAATGAGTTGAGCACTGCCTGTTTGCCTTTCAATAATTTTTTTTAAGGTCTCACTCGGTTTTTCCCCAAATGCATCTTTATACTCAAGTGAAAAACGACCTAAATGTGTAACACCCCATTTATAAGCAATTTCAGTAATATTAATTTTATGCGTAGACTGTGAAATTTCATTATAAATACATTTAAGTCGGTAATGGCGTATATAAGCATTTGGACTGCATTTTAAATATTTTTTGAAAATTGTATTCAGCTTTTTTTTGCTTAATCCAGATGCATATTCTAAATCTGAAATTTCAATTTTTTGATGTATATTTTTTTGTATGAATTCTAATAAGCGAGTAAAGAAGTCAGGATAATCTAAAGTATTTTTATAAATTAAATCACTATAGTTATTGGGTTGAGATAATAATAATGACTTCACGATAATATATTCAAAATCTGAGCGCATTTCTTGAAAAAATGAAGTATTGGTAAAATTGTTTGTGAAATTTTTAATACTGTCAATTAAATCCCACCATGCTTTAATTTTCGGGTTGTTTTGATCCATCACATTTTGAAATACCAAAGGTTCGGTAACTGGCTGAGAGATTAAATCTGAAAGTATTTTTTCAACAAAAGTCTTTGAAAAAGAAATGAATGTTTGCACACAGTCTTTGTCAATAATTAGTTCAAATTTATCTTCAGGTGAAACAATGGATGCTTGATCATAACAGGCGTAAAAAGTTTGACCATCTTTTTTAAATAGTGGTCGCCCATTTTTAGGGCGCGTTATACAAAAGTGGTTCATATTTTCATGCGTATGCGTTTTGAAAATTACATCTTTACCATATGTTAAATCCCCAATAATCATACGACCGATTTGCGATCCATTAAAACTAAAATCCAATGGTTCATATTGATTAAAATCGACTAAATCATGTGGGCCAATGATTAAATCAAGACAATGGTTGGCATCATGAATATTCTGCGTATGTGATTGAATCGTAGAAATAGACCTGTGTTGCTGGCTATACATAAATACCTCTATCCTTAGCTTGCTTATCATTACTTATGCAAAAATCAATCCATGATTTTGCTTTTTTTGTTTTATCTCAAATAAATAAATTAATCTAAAATAGTAGAATATAAAAATACTCTTTTGGTACTAAATTAGATTAATTTGATATGTTATTTAAAAGTGGTAAGCGACACGTAACATAGGGCTACTCGCGGTCGCTCCTGAACCAGCAACACCAGTTGCATCATTACCATATTTATTTTTCCAGTATTGATAAGCAATCCCAGCTTTCAATTTTGGTTGATTGGCAGATTTATCTTTAAGTAAAGAATACATTAAAGACATGTCTACAAAGATTTCACTGGCGGTAGGCTCACCAAAAGGATCTTTCCCTTTGGTACTCATCCAAACACCTATGCCTTGATAATTCCAATTCGATTGCATAATAGGAAAATCCCAAAGCACTTGAAGTGCTAAGTAAGGATCATAGGTATATTTTTTACTCAGTACATTAGCATCATTGCTCTCGTAATAGCCTAGCAAACTGAGATTAAGATAGCCTGGTGTATTTAATGTAACACTTGGACCAGCAACATACATTTGTCGATTTGAACCATAATCATCATTCTTTGTATTCCAGTCAAAACCTACTGTAAAACCATATGTCTTGAACCAACTAGAATCATTCGGTTTGTGTTGCGTGATACTTGGGATATCTAAGGTATGACGATAAATTGCATATGCCTCTTGAGCTCCTCGACCAGAAGCTTTGTTTGCATTTGGTTCAGCTGAGGATTGATGCATATTGAGTTGAAAAAAATTGGTGCCATATTTATAGCCGCTTAGGTGTACAAGACTAAAAATATATTTGTCAAAATCACCGTCTTTAAATGGTTCTGAGAAATCTTGACCATAACTGACAGCCAGTGAAGTATCACTCCAATTTGCCGCTTGAACTGCAGTGCCTAATGCAAAGCAGATTGATCCAGTGAATAACCCCTTTAAAATATAATTCACAGCTAAATTCCCTCTTAAAATAAATAAGCCGACAGTGAAACGGTCGGCTTAAGTGGTGGATTAACGAATATTATGCTTTTCCAAAATTGGTAAAACATGATCACGGAAATACGGAAATTCGCGGCTATAATCGAGGAATGAAAGAGTCGTTCCTCTAAAACCAGCTTCATGTAAATCTAAAATACCTTGCGCGACTTGTTCAGGTGTACCGACTAATGGAAAGCCACCATGGCCTACACTCATTGCATCACGAATGGATTGTTGAACCTCTTTTGGGAAACTTTGAGCATGTGCAAACATTAAGCTCATCAGATTGTCAACGGCAACAGTATCAGCATTGTTTAATTGACGATCCCATTCTGCTTTGGCTTCCTCTTGTGTAGGTCTGCAAATGACATGGGAGAAGGTCATCACATTGACTTCTCGGTTTACGTCGCGACCTGCTTGTTTAAGCTCATCAATTTCAATCTTGCTTCTGCCCAAGTCTGAAGCTGGTGTAAAAAGAAAGTCCGCATTATTAACGGCAAATTCACGTCCATTTTTTGAACCAGCAGCATTGAAGATAGGCGGATGTACAAGTGGTTTTGGTTTTCCATAAGTTCCTTTGGTTTTGAAAAACTTACTTTCAAAATCAAATTTTTCTTCACTGGTCCATACTTTTTTAATCAGGTCATACCAGTCTTGTGCATAACCATAACGAGTTTCGTGATCATCAGGTAAATGTAGACCGAGTGCTTCATATTCAGGTTTATTCCAGCCTGCAACAATGTTGAGTCCAATACGACCTTGACTAATCTCAGATAGCGTTGCAATCTGCTTGGCAACTACAACTGGATGATTGGGGACAGTCTGAATTGTCGCAAAAACTGTAATGTCTTTGGTTAAAGCCAATAATGCGGCCGCCCAAGTCATGGTCTCTAAAATTGTTCCCTGAAAGTCTGTTTCACCGCCATAGCCTGTAAAGCGAGCAATCGGTAACATGAAGTCGATACCAGCTTCATCTAGCATTTTTCCAAGTTCGAGATTCTTTTCCCAGCTCGCACTCCATCGATCTTCAAGAGTTGAAATGGTCATTCCACCTGAGCAGTTAGAAGCAAATGAGCCGAGTAGAAAGCGATTATCATTGAAAAAGTGATGTTGATTCATTTTAAAAAATCCTTAAATTTCGTGAATTCGCTATACACCAGCAAATGCTTGATGAAGATTTGCTTGTTTATATTGCCCGTTATGGAACACCAATGGATTTCCAAGCTGATTACGGCAGGCTTCAATTTGTCCCACAATAATGTAGTGATCCCCAGCTTCATGAAGCTCATACTGACGACAAACAAAAGTGGTTAAGGATTTATTTAGAATGGGGATGCCCATATACTCATCAACGTCATCTAAGCCTTCGAATTTGTCATCAGAAGATTTTGAGAAATGCTTAGACTCTTGATACTGATCTTCACTCAAGATATTGATGGCAAAATATTCTGCCTGTTTGAAATCTTCGAAATGTGTCGCAGATTTTGCGATGTTCCATAAAATTAAAGGTGGATCAAGCGATACAGAAGTAAATGAGTTCGCTGTCATTCCAATTTTTTTATGATTTGAATCTAATGCAGTTACTACTGTAATCCCAGTTGCATACTGACCTAAGAGTTGGCGTAACGAGCGTTGCTCCAACTGTATTACAGGTGTCATTTCATTTAACATGATCATAATCCTTCATCTTAATTCTGATTGTCAGAATGAGTTCCTTTATTCGCCAATCGGTTTATTTTCACTGGATGGCCAAGTTGGCATCAGTTCATTTGAGGGTAAAGTTTCATCTAAAAGTTTCTTGGCAGTTTCAACACCTGCAACAGGTAGTCCAGTTGGATCTAATACGCCAATTTGCACCAGTAAACTTGCCTGATCCCAATAGATATGCTCATGACATAGTTTCGGTCCACGGAACTTGATAATGCCGAGCATTGGAATCTCTACATATTTTCCCGTCGGTTTAATTCCAGGAATTAACCAATCAATTTCCTCATCATGAGTGAAACTCATAATGAATTCATCAACGACTTGAGTTGCGCCTACAGTTCGTGAAATAGGCGTCAGTTTCATATCTTTTGGATTGTTATGAACAAAATGGTATTGATAGAAGCGAGCTAATTGTTTGTAGCCGACGCCACCTGTCAATGTTGGAATGTGATTGACATAAGGCTCTGCCACCATTGTTGCCATCGTGTCTGGAACATTTCGAGTGTCAAATTCAAATCGAACATGCTCTTCCCATAGCGCAGCAAGGTCGTAATTTGGTCCTATTGCTTTGCGTAAAGCTGTAATGGTTCTTTCATGTGCCATGAGTGCACTAGGCTTGTGATAATGCATACTCTGTGGGCGAGCAAAGGCATGATCGACATCTGGATAAATATATGTTTCGACTTTTGAGTTGTTTTGCAGAGCAAGTAGGATTTGTTCACGAGTGTTAGAATCACAGAATTGATCTTGTTCAGCAAAATGAAGAACCAGTTTGGATTGAATGTTGACTGCTTCTTCTAGGTTTTGCTCGATTCCTACACCGTAGTAAGAAACAGAACACTTTAAATCTGGAATGCGGCAAGCTGCGAGATATGCCAATTTACCGCCTAGGCAGTATCCGACCAATCCAGTACCTGCATCTTGATCAACTGTTTCAAGGGATTTGAGTGTTTCAATTGTAGATTTGATATCCTCAATACCCAGATCTTGATTAAATTGAGTATATAAGTCATATGCTTTTTGAAAGTCTTCTTCGGTATAACCGAGTTCTACATTAGGTTGAATACGCCAAAATAAATCAGGAACAATAACGGTATAACCTTCTTCAGCCAAAAAGTCTGCCTTTTGACGCATAACTTCATTAACACCGAAAATTTCCTGACATAACACAAGACCAGGACCTTTACCTGCTTCAGGTACTGAAAGATATGCTTTAAACGAACCTGCTGATGAATGTACATCAATATATGAACCAGCCATCTCGATAATCTCCTTTACTGTTGAACTTATCATCGGCATCAGCAGGATTTTTGACTATCCAAATAGAGTTCAAGTTTTATCCGTTTTAGGTCCCTTCATCGATATGCATCTGTTAAAAAAGCTACCACTTGCTTACTTTTAAGCAGCTTGAGTCGTGGAGAAGGTGCTAAAATAGAGTGGGCATATGAGGATCGATTCAGTGGATATTTTTCCAATTTCATTAAAATTGCAGCAGCAACCTTGTTTGATTGTCGGTGGAGGGCATATTGCTTATCGCAAAGCACTGTTACTGCAAAAATCAGGAGCAAAAATTTCGGTTATTTCACCTGAGATTGAGGCGCAACTTTTAGAAATTGTCGAGAAAAGCTCTGGTCAATATATTCAAGCTCATTTTGAAGATCACGATTTAAAATTAAACGATTACCGTTTAGTGATTGCTGCCACAGATCAGCCTTTAGTGAATCAACAAGTTTTTGAAGAATGTGAAAACTTAAATGTATTGGTGAATAGTGTTGATGATCCACCACATTGCCGATTTATGGTCCCTGCAATTGTTGATCGCTCTCCACTTGTTATTTCAATTGCGAGTAATGGGACATCCCCAGTATTGTCCAGACAGATTAGAACTCAACTTGAGACTGTAATCCCGCATGGAATCGGAACATTAGCTAAAATCTCTGGTGAATGGCGAAAACGTGTAAAACAAAAAATTGAAAATCCTGATGAACGCCGTATCTTTTGGGAAGAGCTGTATGCTGGACCTTTCAAAGAGCGTGTATTTAATAATAATCTGGCTGAAGCAGAAAAAATTATTCATCAGTCTTTAATAGAATGGAACAAACCCAAAGGTGAAGTTTATTTAGTTGGGGCAGGTCCAGGTGATCCCGAGCTTCTCACACTCAAAGCTTTAAGGTTGATGCAACAAGCAGATGTTGTGATTTATGACCGTTTAGTTTCTGGTGCTATTATGGAGTTATGCCGCCGGGATGCTGAAAAAATCTATGTGGGTAAAGCAAGGTCAAATCATGCTGTTCCACAAGAAGGTATTAATGCTTTACTCGTGAAATATGCGAATGAAGGCAAACGTGTCTGCCGTTTAAAAGGAGGAGATCCTTTTATTTTTGGGCGAGGTGGTGAGGAAATTCAAGAACTCTATGAGGCAGGAATTTCATTTCAGGTCGTTCCCGGAATTACCGCAGCATCAGGGTGTTCAGCATATGCGGGTATCCCTTTAACTCATCGTGATTACGCACAAAGTGTTCGCTTCTTGACTGGACATTTGAAGGAAGGTTCTCCTGAACTTCCATGGAATGAACTCGTGTATGAACACCAAACATTGGTACTGTACATGGGACTTGTTGGATTAGAAAAAATCTGTGAAAAGCTTATTCAACATGGTCAACGAGCAGACATGCCTGTTGCTTTAATTTCTAAAGGTACGACACCAGAACAAAAAGTTGTTGTGGGGACTTTGGCAGATATCGCTTCGAAAGTGTTAGAAAATCAAATTCAGGCGCCAACTTTGACCATTATTGGTGAGGTGGTGAAATTAAGAGAACAGTTGAAATGGCAAGACGAACTGTAAAAGTCTGCTATAAAGTTGAGAAATTATTGTGATTCATGTTGTTTTATACGAACCAGAAATTCCTGCAAATACAGGAAACATTATCCGTTTATGTGCAAATACAGGAGCACAATTACATTTGGTCAAACCGCTAGGTTTTGAGCTGGATGATAAGAAGTTAAAGCGTGCTGGATTAGATTACCATGAATGGGCTCGCATGCAGATATGGGATAATATTGAAGCATGTCTGGAAAATCTAGCGAGTCAAGGTGTGGATCAAGATTCGATTTATCCGTTAACGACCAAAGGTACCGAAACACCACATACCTCGAATCTGAATAGGCCAGTTGCTTTACTCATGGGGCCTGAAACGCGCGGACTACCTGAACATGTCCGTATGATGTTCCCAAAGCAACATTGGATTCGTTTGCCCATGGCACCAAATTCTAGAAGCTTAAATTTATCTAATGCTACGGCAGTGATTGTTTATGAAGCATGGCGACAACAAGGATTTAAAGATTTAACTTAAGTCAGTAAGGTCATCGAAAGGTGACCTTTTTTAATGCATAAAAGTTTAGTAAAACTTGGCTAATATAATGAAATATTCATTAAGAATAAAATTAAAATAATGATTTTAAATACGATTTGATTTTATATTTCGGGAATCCAATTTTTTTGAGTAAAAGTTTAAAAAATATACAAAATGGTCAAATTTTTTATTTGTTAATGAATTTAATATTTATATAAAACAGAGTGTTAGGTTTGATTTTTGTTGATCTTAAACTAGCTGTCATCCAAACGAGATATTAGAAATTCGACCAATTGGTATATTTGTTGCTTAGTTAAAGTGAATATATGGTTCCGATAAATTTGATAGACGAACTGTGATTTGTACTTAAACGAAATGAATTTATCATTGTACAGCCAATGTCTAAAGATGTTCGACATTGGCTCACATTACCAATGGGGTGGTATGTGATGAAAGAGAATTGGTTTTCCAAATTTACTCCTTTTCAAGGAGATATTGAAAAAACTCCCGTTGCCATGAACGAGTACTTGCCTACAGGACAAAGTATTGTACTTGGACTTCAACATACATTTGCCATGTTTGGTGCAACAGTGTTGGCACCGCTGCTCATGGGGTTTGATCCTAGTCTAACGATCCTGTTATCTGGTATAGGCACGATATTATTTTTCCTTATCACAGGGGGGAGAGTGCCAAGCTATCTTGGGGGTAGTTTTGCTTTTATTGGTGCTGTGGTTGCTGTAACAGGCTATACCGGTTCAGGGTTAAATCCAAATATTGGGATTGCCTTAGGTGCAATAGTGGTATGTGGTATTTTCTATGCCTTGATGGGTTTACTTGTAATGAAAACGGGTTCTCAATGGATGGAGAATCTTTTACCACCAGTTGTTGCTGGTGCAATCATTATGATTGTTGGATTAAATTTAGCACCTGGGGCGATTAAAGCCGTATCAGGTAATGAGTTTGATACATGGATGGCTTTATTGACCGCAATGTGTATTGGTGGTGTCGCAGTATTTACAAGAGGAATGTTGAGACGATTATTGCTATTGGTGGGTTTGATAGTTTCGTATCTTGTATATTTTGTTTTAGCTAACATGATGGGAATGGGCAAACCAATCGATTTTAGCTCGGTTTCAAATGCGGCATGGTTTGGTTTACCAACTTTATATCAACCTGAATTTCAAATGAATGCAATTCTGCTGATTCTACCTATCGCATTTATTCTTATTGCTGAAAATCTTGCGCATTTCAAAGTTGTAAGTGAAATGACAGGCAAAAATATTACACCCTATATGGGTAGAGCATTTTTGGCAGATGGGGTATGTACCTCTATGTCTGGTGCAGTAGGAGGAACAGGATTAACTACATATGCAGAGAATATTGGGGTCATGGCGGCAACGCGTATTTACTCTACAGTGGTTTTTGTAATTGCGGGTATTGTCGCCATTATTCTGGGATTATCACCAAAATTTGGAGCACTCATTAGCACATTACCTGTCGCAATTTTGACAGGGACTTCAATGATTGTTTTCGGCTTAATTGTAATCGCTGGTGCGAAAATCTGGATCGAAAATAAAGTCGATTTTACTCAAAACGGCAACATTATTGTGGCATCAGTGACTGTGATTATGGGCGCAGGGAACTATTCGATTATGGTTGGTGGACTTGATCTCGGCGGCATTACAACGGCGACATTTGCGGGAATTATTCTAAATCTGATTTTTAATCGAGCTAAGCAAAAGCAGAATCAAATAGTAGCAGACGTTGTACCAGAAAAAACTTAAGTTTGAGACTTAGCTTTTAAGACAAATTTTAGTCAATCCTAAATTGTCGAAAGTTTCAGCAAGATAATGAAAACGTAAAAGATATATACCTGATACAAGGGGATAAAAATGGGAATACCAGTAATTGATTTAGCAGGCGTAGATATAAACAAACCAGAAAGTGAGGCGACTAAACGTGCAGTTGCTGAACTGAGAAAAGCTGCGATGCATTCAGGTTTTTTCTATGTGAAGAATCATACAGTTCCTTTAGAAATGATGACGCGACAGTTTGCATTAGCAAAAGAATTATTGGCGCTTCCAGAAGACGTTAAGCAAAAATATGATGTACGTAATTTTTTTGGATTCCGTGGATTTGATAAACTAAATGGTCAGCAATTAGACCCTTACGGCAAGCCAGATTATAAAGAAGGGTTTTATTGTGGTCGTAATTATCCTCAAGATCATCCTTTTGCAATCGCTAAATATCAAAACTATGGTCCAAATCAGTGGCCTGAAGAATTACCTCAATGTGAATTGATTTGTCAGGAGTACATCGATGAAATGTATAAACTGGCAAATTTTCTGATGCAACTTTTGGCATTAACGTTAAATCTGCCATCGAACTATTTTGATGCTTCTAGTAAAGATCCTATGGGAACATTACGCATGTTGCGTTATCCACCTACACCTAGAGATGATGAAACATATGGCGTTGGCGCGCATACAGATTGGGGGTCAGTCACCATTTTGGCACAAGATCAAATAGGCGGATTAGAAGTGTGCATGCCTGACGGAGAGTGGGTTGCAGCACCACCAATTGAAGGAACATTTGTAGTTAATCTAGGTGATATGATTCCAAAATGGACCAATGGTCTATATCACTCCAATCCACATCGAGTAAAAAATAGTTTTTCAAATGGTGCTTATCGTTACTCAATTCCATTTTTTTATGAACCAGACTATCACGCTGTGATTGAGCCAGTTCCAGGAACATTGAAAGAAGGTGAATTACCTTTATATGCACCATGTACAGTAGGGGAGCATTTAGAAGAAATGTATAATCGTTCATATAAAAAAGCGGAAGAGAATGCAGTAGCTTAAATCTCGCGATACAAAAAAAGCATTATCTATATAATGCTTTTTTTTAATTATTCTAATGATTTATGAGCGATATTGATTGATAAAGTCCTCAGAACTTAGCCCTTTTTTAGCATAATGAATTGATGCTCTTTCCGCATATATTTGTCTAATATAGCGCGCTATGTCGCAGCTATCTGCAAACATATTATATTTCCAACCCAAACCATAGGACCATAAATTAATATTATCCACGGTCATGATTTCAATATTTGTATCCTCATGATCCAAATAATGGTCAATCATCTTGCGAATGACCTCTTGGGTGCAGCTTAATTTATATGCATGCCATTCATCATGGGGACACGCATTTTTTGGTGGCTGCCTAAATGGGTATTGAATGCCTCTTCCAGGGCGATTAAGACCGTGACCTTCCCATGGGCTGTATTCTTGGGACCATGTATTTAATGGCCCGTTTGGAACCGCAGGACGTATTTGCCCCCAATGTACCAAATTTTGATTTAACCAATCATCTGCAAAACTATCGCAGTTGAAAGGATCAAGCTTTCTAATGGCTTCTTGGTCATGTTGAAAAGAGATATAAGATTCGATTGGATTTTCGATTTTGAAAATACAGTGGCTATAGTCCATCGCCATTTTAAATGGAATACCTTGATGATTGACTAAAGCTGCAACTTTCTCTACCCGGCGATAATCTTCAGACCAATTATCTACGTGATTTTCAAAGGTAATGGTTATACCCTTACTTTGAGCATACTCATAAAAATATAAATAGGCATCAGCAACTTGTTGATCATTAAGATAGTTGAATTTACTGTCTTTTGCTGCAAGCATAATGTTGTGGTATTTGGCGCCTACGGCACATGTAAGCTCGATATTTTCTTTGAATATTTTTTCATGTTCTCCCCAAATATAGCATCCGTAACCTGAATAAACTGGAATATTGTATTTTTGACTCCCTTTAATGTAATCATCAATCATTTCACGATGAGTCGGAATGTGATCGATAAAATCCCACACGCTCGATTCTGCAAGTAGATCGAATTTTTCCATTATTGATGGTTCTTCAAGAGATACTGGATTTTCAAATGATGAGGCTTGTATGCCTAGTCCAGCACAGCCTAATGGAAACATTTTTTTCATAAATTCAATACCAAAAATATATAATTAAATCAGTGAATTGATAATGCAAAAAAAATGCCTTAATCCCTTAATATTTCAATCTATTACATTATTAAAATGGCTTTTTAAAAATATCAGTTGTCTAATACGAACATAAATTTATCGAAATAAATTAGATACGGGGATGTATGATTAAAAACATTAAAAAATACAGCTATGGAATTATAGTAATCATCTGTGCAGGAATGACGACCTCTAAAGTGATGGCACAAAATGAAAATAAAGAACAAGCGGATTTAAATAATATTAATCCATTGACTCAACAGGAAATCGATCAAGCATTAGCTCAGATGAAAGCAAAAATGTTCAAAAATTTGGAAAATTGGAGTGCGGCGTTAAAACGAAATGATTTCGAGCGGACAGGAAAAAATTTGGTGTTAAAAAGTAAGAAACAGCTTGAATTATGTCATATATATCAAGCTTCTGTAGATGAAACATATTCTTTAGCGCAAAAAAATCGCCATCGTATGTCTATAGATGAACAGAAAATTGTGGATGATCGAAATAGGTTTATTGAGTATTTAGGATTCAAAGATAATCAAATTGATACTAAATTAGGTTTTAGTTGTCGATTAATTTAAAAAAAAGCACGGATGAAAAATCCGTGCTTTTTAAACTCTAGAAACGGTAACCAATTTTAAAGCTATATCCAATAGCTGTATTGTCTTTAAAATCTGCATCATAGCGATCGGTTCCGAACCAACTAGCAGATTGAGCTTTTGCATCACCTAACCAAAAATATCGTGCACCCGCTTGAATGAATGTATTTTTATTAAAGCTGTACTGACCACCTAATCCTGCACTCCAAAAACCTTCAGATGGACCTAAGGTAGAAACATATTCACCTGCACCAGAGTCCCATCCTCCGATAATGGTCAATGCGAGTTTTTCATTTAATTTTCTTGCAATACCGAATGTTGCAGATATTTGATCTTTTTCATAAGCGATTAAGTCGAAACCACGAGGTCCTTTACCTTGTCCCTCCGTAATAGAAGAAGTTAAAACTCCAAATTTGTATGGACGGATTTTGAACTCAGACCAATCTACCCAACGTAAATTGATATAAGCTAATGTATCAGCCATGATACCTGATTGGAAATCTAGGTTAACTGATTGTGGAGTTGATGCTGAGGTTTTACCTTCTGTATATTGGTAGTCGGTACCAAGTGCCCCAATTTTATCTACAATATGCCACCCAGGATGTACAATAGGTAATGTATCTGTAATCACTTCAGGCATACTTTCTTCAGCTTGAACTGAATAAGAAATTTTTGATCTGTAGGTTAATGAAGCTCTTAATGCAATTTCAGGAATTTGAAATGCAGCACCCGCTAGCCAACCAAAAGCACCTTCTTCAGGCATACTTGCTTTATAGCCTTGATAATCTTTTCTTGTATCACGACCAAGAAGATCTCTTGAACCTGTACCTTTTTCCTTAAAAGTACTACACAGTGCTACACCACTAGTCTGTGAATTACATAAATAACCTCCCAACAGACTGTAAGCAGTTCCTTGTAAACTAAGATCACCTTTTACTGTTTGATAAACTGGGCCTGCATAAAAATTAAGGTGTTCATTAGGTTGGAAGCCTACGACTAGAGATAAACTATTTGTCGAAACTTCAGCCTCTGTACTGCCATACTCACTGTGAAATGCACCATATTTTGTCGCAGATTCAAGGTCACCTAATGGCAATCGTCCTGAGCTGTTGACTCTGGAATGTTTTTTATCAGAATTTGAATAAGAGGCTTTTGCTCCGAAAGGTTGGTCATAAATTAAACCTAATGAAATATTGTCAGTCACTTGAAATTTTAAATTAATATTTGCAAATCCGAACGTGTCTGCAATATCACTTAAATTTGAGCCCGCAATTTCCCCACCTGCGTTAATATCATCTGCTGTAGGCATATTCCAACCATTCGGGTCTCTTAATCCTGCAGATGCAGGGCCCGAAGGTTCAGTTCTCATTGTTCCTGAAAGATCAGCATCCAAAATTGAATAACTAAAATCAACATAGTTTCCTGGCTGTAAAAAGCCATTCATCGATTGGCCTGAACGATCCATAGCTGCAGCATAAGCGCCCGCGGTTGGAAACATTGCGACCAAAATCGCCCCAGTAAGTGTATTCAAACGCATTATTACATTCCCTGTGTAATGAATATTATTAGAGCTTTTACTCAAATATTTTGCTCTTTATACACATCGTGTAATTTTTGGTCAATGAGTATCCTGACAAATATGTAATTTTTTGCCAATCATTTTTTATTTAATTTCATGTATTTGCGTTTAAATGTGTTATTTGTCTCATTGTTTTGAAATAAAGCTGCCTATTAGGATGTAGAGTTTATTTTTTAAATCAGAAATTTTGATTGATGTTTGATCATTTTGGTCAATTTGCATAATAAAAAAAGGCGCCTAAGCGCCTTTCTAAAAAATCAATTTTTAACGATCATTAAACTCATCATGTTGTGGAGCAGGGTATTTAAAGCCTTTGGTTTTATAACCTAAATACAAAATACCACCAATCGCCCAAATCAAACCATATTTAAGCGATGCTTGATCGACCTCTAACCACAATGCAAATACTGCAATAAAGCCGAGTAATGGTACGATAACGAAATTAATAATTTCTTTCGCTGTTTTAGTACGACCATCGCGTAACGCATAGCGTGAGATAACAGATAAGTTCACAAAGCTAAATGCTGTTAACGCACCGAAGCTAATTAATGAAATGACAAAGTCTAAATCCATAAAACCAGCGGTTAATGCGACTGCACCTACAATCATGATGTTATATGATGGAGTGAAGTTTTTAGGGCTGATGTGACCAAAAATTTTCTTATTGATGACACCATCGCGTCCCATAACATACATAAGGCGTGATACACCTGCATGTGCAGAAATACCTGATGCCATAACAGTAATGATGGCAAATGCAAGCACATAAGACTGGAACAAAGATCCACCAACCAACAACAAAATTTCAGGTTGAGTTTCTGCAATATTCTGGAAGTATGATCCCGGATTATTAGGGAAATAGATCTGCATGAAGTAAGTGCTGACGATAAAGATAATCCCTGCAATTAAAGCAGTTAAGAAAATTGCTTTTGGTAGCGTTTTCTCAGTATCTTTAGTTTCTTCAGCGAGAGAACTGAGTGAGTCAAATCCTGTAAATGAGAAGCAGAGTAATGTTGCACCTGTGATCAAGGCACCCACTGAAGTTAACTCATTCCAAAATGGTTCTAAACTCCAAAGTTGGTAGCGTTGTTCAGCAGAGATTGGACCATCCGCGTTATATCCCATTTGGAGCTTGGTATAGACCATCCATGTAAATACAGCGATCACAATTAATTGTACGAATACAATTAAGCTGTTGAAATTTGCAACAAATCGCGCACCACGAAGGTTAATACCTGTCATAAATGCTGTTAACACAATGACCCAGACCCAATGATTGACATCAGGGAATAAAGCCTCAAGATAAATCACCGCAAGGATGATGTTGACCATGGGGGAGAGCAGGTAATCTAACCATGATGACCAGCCAACCATAAAACCAACGTTAGGGTGGATAGATTTTTGAGCATAGGTATACGCTGAACCTGAAGATGGATATCTACGGATCATATGACCATAACTCAATGAAGTCAGTAGGATTGCAACAAGTGCAAAAATATATGATGTAGGAACGTGGAAATTACTTTCTTCTGATACCAAACCGAAAGTATCAAACAACGTCATTGGCTGAATATAAGCTAAACCGATAATAATGATGTGCCAGAGTCCTAGCGTTTTTTGCAGTTTAGCTGCCGATTGAGTCCCAGTTATATTAGTCAACGGCTTTATCCTCTTAATCGTTGATCAAGGATCAGTCAAATCAATTAAGGATCGTTTGAGACGAACGATCCCCCCTAATGTTTTTTCAAAAGTGCGCCAATCTAAACCAAATTGATGCAGTTTGTCAGTAGTTTGTGCGAGTTTTTTTAGCAGGATTTATGCCAAAGGTATTGAACTCATGAGTTAAAACAACTAACAAATGAAAAGCCTGATGTCTAAAAAAACATCAGGCTAGTTTTAAGCGTATCTTTACTTATTTTGAGAAAATTACCAAGCTTTTTCTAAGATAGATTTCAAATCTTTTAATGTCGCTTCTTTAGGGTTGAAAATGATAGATCCGTCATTTAACGCTTTTTCGGCAACTTCATCTAATTGAGATTGCGTAACTTTGCCTGTCTCACGTAATGTACGTGGCAGTTTAGTTAAATCATAAATGCGATCACGCATTGTGTTGATAATCGCAATAGCTTTATCTGCACGTTGATTTGCTGGTGTCTGTGCATAGATATCAGTACCTGCAAGCGGTAGTAACAGGTCAGCAATCTTATCGCCATTCACATCCTTGTTGTAATCGAGCACATAAGGGAGGAATAAGTTCATGCACAAACCATGTGGTAAGTGAGCAACTGCACCTAGAGCGTGTCCAAGGGAGTGAACAATACCGACCATTGCATTTGAGAATGCAATTCCAGCCATGGTTGATGCTTGAGCAAGTTCTAAACGGGCATCAGCATCTTTTGGATTTTCCAAAACTCTAAACAAGTTTTCACTAATTTTTTTAATTGCAGCAGTAGCGTAAGCATCACTGATAGGATTCGCTGCCAAACACGTATAGGCCTCAACTGCATGTGTCATTGCATCCATTCCTGTCATTGCTGTCAGGTGTGGAGGTAATGTTAAAGTCATACGTGGATCTAAAATTGCAGCACTAGGCATTAAATATTTTGAAGCAAATGCCATTTTTTGATTATTCGCTGTATCTGAAACCACAGCAACCATCGTGACTTCAGAGCCTGTACCTGATGTTGTTGGGATAACAAAAAAAGGCTTTAATGGGCGAGGTAGGTTGTGAGCTCCTGAATATTTCAGCAGATCATCGCCTCCTTCGGAGACGAGAATATTGGCAGCTTTTGCTGTGTCGATGACTGAACCACCCCCAATTGCAATGATGGCATCGCATTGATTGTTACGATACATCTCAGTCACGGCTTTTACTGTTTCTAAACTTGAGTCCGGTGGAACTTCATCAAAAATTGAGCCAATTTTAACTTCTGTCGCTGCAAAAGCAGCTTCCACTGGTTCAAGTAGACCATTGGCACGTACGCCTTTGTCTGTGATGATGAGTGGTTTTTTTGAACCCATTGAATCTAGCTCAAATGGAATGTGTTCAAGCGCAGCATTACCAGCAATCACTTTAACTGGACAGAAAAATTCATAATATGGTTTAGCCATGCTTAAGCACTCCCTTTAATATATGACTGAGCTACTTTGAGATAAATATTTGCTGCACCTGTCAATTTTTCTTTTAATGACAGATTGACCGGATATTCTTTGACTGCAAGTTCAGCGACTAATTTTGGAAGAATAAGGGCTTCCATTTTATTCAGACAACGCACTAAACGTATTGCATGACCTAAATCGCCATCAGCAATCATACGGTCATTTGCAAATGCTTGTGCAGTACTTTCTTGGAAAGAAAATACCAAAAAAGCATGATGCATATGTTTAAAGGTAATCGTTAAATCTGGTTTTTTTGATGCATGGTCGATTAAGACAAGTTGATGTTGTGGATTCACTTGTGCAATAAATGCTGCATCACTGTTGAAAACGTCCATTGAAATCGTGAAGCCGACAGGAAATTTAGCAATTTCCTGTTTTATTTCTTCATCGACTTGACTTGCCATCGCTAAGCCTCTGCCAATCACATCAAGCATGAGTTTGACATAAGCTTGTTCTAGCGCGGGCTTTACAGAGTTAATAGAAATCACTCACTTGTCCCTTATCACATAGTTTTATAATTTAGAGTAAATACTCTAAAATTATCTAATGACAAAGTAAAGGAGTTTTAATGATCATTCACGATAATTTGACTGAACAGGTCACTTTTTTTTAGATAGGCAATGAGGTCTTGAACTAACATATCAAAACTTGGGTAGGGATTTATCAAATCAGAGATTCTGACCATTTCAAGACCTGCATAACCACATGGATTAATAGTTTGGAAGCCTTTCAGGTCACAATCTATATTAAGTGAGAGTCCATGATAACTGCGACCTTTTCGGATTTTAAAGCCCAGAGATCCAATTTTTCTACCATCAACATAAACACCAGGTGCATCTGGTTTAGCATAAGCTTCGATACCGTATTTTTTTAATAAATCGATCATGACATTTTCTGCATAGCTGACTAAAGTACGGACATTCCAGCCTAATCGATTTAAATCAAACATAAAATATGCAACTAATTGTCCTGGACCATGCCAAGTGACTTGTCCACCACGATCAGTTTGAACAACTGGGATATGGCTAGGCACTAATATATGTTCTGGTTTGCCAGCTTGTCCTTGGGTAAGCACAGAATTGTGCTGCAAAATCCAAAATTCATCTGCTGTTTGTTCGTCACGCTGTTCTGTCATCAGCTTCATTTCTTGGAAGCGATCTTCATAAGAAGTGGTTTGGGTATAGTGACGAATAATCAATTGAGGTTTGGTTTTGACATCCACGGAGGTTAAGGCTCACATTCAAAAATGAGTTTTATTATAGACAATATTGTTGAATTAAGTGTGACCTAGGCACATACTTGATGAATAATTAACAAACATAAAAAAACACGCATGAAGCGTGTTTTTTTATTAAAGTGCAGTTTTAATTAAAGGGCAAGCAGCCAAGTCTGCATATACTTGATGTACTTGCTCAAGCTCTTCAAAACGAAGTTGCGCAGTAATTGAATGATACTTGCCTGTACGCGATGGTGTCACTGTCATTGCATTCCCATCAAAATCAGGGAAATGTTTAACAAAAATGTCATTCACGGCTTTGCGTAAATCCTCACCTGCAAGACCAATCAATTTAATTGGATAATCCATCGGAAACACCCAAAGATGTTCTTGTAGTTCGCGTGATGGAGTGCGATCGATCATGTCAGTCATAGGACACCTCATTAGTAAAAATACCTGCTAGGCGCAGGTATTTAGAATTATTTGCTACATGCTTTATATTATGGGGGAGTGTCCCCCATATTCAAGCCTGTATTATCCTATGGATAGATTAGTCATTCTCAAGGAACGAGCGTAAATGTTCAGAACGCGATGGATGACGTAATTTACGTAACGCTTTTGCTTCGATCTGTCGAATACGTTCGCGTGTTACATCAAACTGTTTACCAACTTCTTCCAACGTGTGGTCCGTCGGCATATCAATACCAAAACGCATCTTCAAGACTTTAGCTTCACGTTCAGTGAGGTTTTCAAGTACCTCACGTGTTGCTTCTTTCAAGCCTTCTGAAGTTGCAGCATCAACTGGTGAAGTGATGTTACCATCTTCAATGAAGTCACCAAGATGTGAGTCTTCATCATCACCGATCGGTGTTTCCATCGAAATTGGTTCTTTAGCGATCTTAAGCACTTTACGAACTTTGACTTCGTCCATTTCGAGGCGTTCACCTAACTCTTCAGGTGTAGGTTCACGTCCCATTTCTTGAAGTAATTGACGAGATACGCGGTTGATCTTGTTAATGGTTTCAATCATATGCACAGGAATACGAATTGTGCGTGCTTGGTCAGCAATTGAACGTGTAATCGCCTGACGAATCCACCAAGTTGCATAAGTCGAGAACTTATAACCACGACGGTATTCAAACTTATCTACGGCTTTCATCAAGCCAATGTTACCTTCCTGAATCAGATCGAGGAACTGTAAACCACGGTTGGTATATTTTTTCGCGATGGAGATTACCAAACGTAAGTTCGCCTCAACCATTTCTTTTTTAGCACGACGTGCTTTTGCTTCACCAATCGCCATACGTTTAGAAATATCTTTAATTTCACGTACAGTAAGGTCGAGATCTTTTTCGATATCAGCGATTTTTTGTTGGAAAGCAAGAACGTCAGGGCGTACTTTCTCTAAGTATGGTTTTTGGTCAGCAGTGGCTTTAGCAATTTGCTCATCTAACCAAGCTGGATTTGATTCTTGACCAGGGAACGTTGTACGGAATTGAGTACGATCCATACGACCACGACGAACTGCGTAGCGCATTACTTCACGTTCTGCTGTACGAATTTGTTCATGCGTGCCACGAATCATTTCAGAAATGATGTCAAACAAACGTGGTGTGAACTTAAACATCATAAAGACGGTTGCGAGCGACTCAAGAGCTGCTTTACCTTCTTTACTGTTACGACCATGTTTTGCGATCGCATCTTTAGTCGCATTCCACGCAGCTTCTAGCTCTGCAAAACGCACTTTTGCGATTTCAGGGTCTGGACCTGAATCACCCTCAGAATCATCATCACTTTCAGACTCTTCTTCATCATCGTCATCAAGTTTTACATCTTTAGTTGGTTTAGTCTCTGTTTCTTCTTCAAGATCAGCATCAACTTCTTCTAAAACTTCTGGAATTTCTTCATCAGACTCTGGATCTAAATAGCCTGAAAGGATATCGGCTAAACGACGCTCGCCAGTTTCGTAATCTTTATATTCTTGTAATACAACTTCAACCGCATTTGGCCAATAAGCAATTGAGTTTAAAACGTCACGAATACCTTCTTCGATACGTTTTGCAATCTGAATTTCGCCTTCACGAGTCAACAGTTCAACTGTTCCCATTTCTCGCATATACATACGAACAGGGTCAGTTGTACGACCAGGCTCATTTTCTACAGATGCTAAAACTGCAGCTGCTTCTTCTTCAGCAACTTCGTCAGTCGTTTCTGCGCTACTACCATCAAACATTGCATCGTCAGATTCTGGCGCACGTTCGTGTACAGGAATACCGACGTCTTGAAGCATCTGGATGATATCTTCAATCTGTTCGCTTTCAGTGATCGAGTCTGGGAGATGATCGTTAACCTCAGCGTAGGTTAAGTAACCTTGTTCTTTGCCTCGGCTAATCAGAGCCGCTACTTGTGAAGTAGGGGAATGCATATCGCTCATCTTTGCTCTCTTCTCGTTGAATCTGTGGCGGGGAAAAACCGTGCATTCTAGCACAATTAACTTATCTTTAGTATCGTATTAACTCAGTATAATTGGTTTTGAAAACCAATGAATTAAGTTGTTTAAGTCAATATTGGGTCAAAATTGTTGATTTCAAGCACATCATGCTTTTTATTTTAAACCAGCAATAAGGCTCTGATCCTTGATTAAATAATGACATATTTTTTTGTCCAAAAAAAACTAAAATTTGTATAAATATCAGCGAAAAATAAAATAAAACTTGACAAGTATTCTGAACAAAGATAAATAGCGCCTAGCCCCATTCATTTTTTCACACATGAGGTAGTTTTAGTGTCTTCTACAGATTTTGAACTAGATGATAACTACGGTGATGATGATGTTAGTTTTGATGAAACTACGAGCAAAATTAGCGCCAAAGAATCATTAGAAAAGCGTCGCTTGATTGATGACTTACTTGCACAGCGTCGTTTAGATCGTGAATTGAAAGATCTTGAATATGATTTTGACGATGATGATTTCGACGATGATGAAGACTAAATTAGATTGGGTATCCTGATCTAAAATGTTATTCTACGGAATTAAGATACAACCTTTGGAAATACAATGAGTGCATTAGATTTAGACTTGTTAAGTGACTACTTAGATGGCGACCAAAATGAGCATGGTCTAGATTTTGCTGCAACTCATGGTTTTTTGTGTGCGACAGCTGTAGGTCCTCAATTTGATCGTTGGTTGGATGAGTTATTTGACAATAATCAAAAGAAAGTGCCTGCAGAGATCGTAGCTCAAATTAAACTTTGGTTAGAAGATTTACGTCAAAAACTTGCCAATGAAGAAGGTATTGAATTTCCTTTTGAAATTGAAGAAGCAGATGTAGAGTCAAGCCTTGGGGATTGGAGTGTAGGCTTTGTCGATGCAATGTTCTTAAATGAAGATGCATGGTTCACACCTGAGTTTGAAGAGCAATTGGTTGATCTCACTCTGCCAATCATGGTGTTTAGTGGAGTTGACGAAGAAGATCCTCAAATGGAGTCTTTCCGCCGTAACGGTCAATTGATGGATGAGCTTGCAGAAGAAATTCCAGATAACTTGAATGAATTGTATTTGATGTATCACACGCCGAACTAATTAAAAAGCACCGTAAGGTGCTTTTTTTATTTTGAGTGCTTTCTTTTTTGTCTGCGGTACACAATCCAAATGATTATGCTGATCACAATAGCAATAATTAGATAGCTGACTTGGCTAAATATTTTGTGCATCATTTCAGTATTATTTCCAAAATAATAACCCACATATGCTAAAAAGGTAGTCCATATAATCGTGCCTAAACCACTATAAAACATAAACTTTGCAAAAGGCATTTTGCTCATGCCTGCAGGTATGCTAATCAGAGATCGTACTGCTGGAACCATACGTCCAAAAAAAACGATTCGATGTCCATATCTTTCAAACCATTCTAATGATTTATCAACATCAGCTACTTTAATAAATAAATACTTTCCATATTTATCAACGAATGCATAGAGCTTTTGATCAGAGATCTTACGTCCTAACCAATACAGCGTAGCGGCAGCTAAGAGCGAACCTATACTTCCTGAAATAATGACACCGATCAAAAGTAATTGACCCTGAGAAGCGGTATAGCCAGCTGAAGGCATAATAATCTCAGAGGGTATAGGTGGAAACACATTATCGAGAAACATCAATAGAGCAATGCCGAAATAGCCCAATTGCTCCATCACTGAAATGATCCAATCTTTCATAAGTGATTTGTATTTTAAAGTTAAACCTATGCTAGATGTTTTTAGGAAAAAATACAGTGAAATTAAGTTAATGCATTAATTCAGGATGTTGAATTTGTATAAGTGTATGAACATAGACTTCTCGTAGGATATAGCTGACGAGAAGGGGAGCTATGCTGATGATGAAGATAAGACTCATTGAATTTCTCATCTGAAAACCGATTGCTAAAGCAATAATTGCGCCGATACAAGCACCTAACGTTACGATAAAATAATGGGATTGGTTACGTATATGCAATTTAACACCAGAATTATGTGAATCGATATATGTAAATGTTAAATGTGTCGGTACAGCTGATACACGATCTAAATGATTATGGTGAGCAAAATTCCGTCGAACAGGAAGATATTTGAATGGCACTCGATTCATGACTTTCATCCTTGAGCTAAATTTATTTCCTTCGTATTAAATTTATCTGAATGACTTCATGTGTTTTGTGTTGTTCTAAAATAACTTTGTAATGGTGATATAGCAGAATTGAAATTTTGTTTGTTCAATGTAAAAAGCGTCATCTACACTGTAATGTAGACAACGCTTTTGTAAGTTAAATAAAATATTTTTTATTTATAGGCGTTTACGTTTTGCCGCAATAATCTGAGACTGGCGCATACGGAATCCTTCTTTCTGCTTTTCTGTTGTTTTATCGATACAATAAAGACATGATACGCCATGTTCGTAACTTGGTAATGCTACTTCTTCAGGGGTTAATGGCCAACCACAAGCATGGCACTTCACATTTTGACCTTCTTCCACTCCGTGTGTAACCGCAGTACGACCATCAAAAACAAAGCATTCACCTTCCCATAAACTTTCTTCAGGAGGGGTTTCTTCTAAATATTTAAGAATACCACCTTTGAGGTGATATACCTCTTTAAAGCCTTCTTGAAGAAGTAGTGAAGTTGATTTTTCACAACGAATCCCGCCTGTACAAAACATGGCAATCTTTTTATCTTTATGCTGTTCAAGATTGTTTTTTACATATTCAGGGAATTCGCGGAACGTTTCAGTTTTTGGATCAATTGCCCCTTTGAATGTGCCTGCTTTGTATTCGTAATCATTTCTTGTATCGACTAAGATCACGTCATCACGTGCAATGAGTTCGTTCCATTCTTTAGGGTCTAGATAGTGACCAACTAAGTCGCGTGGCTTCACTGGAACACCTAAAGTCACGATTTCTTTTTTATGTTTGATTTTCATTTTACGGAATGGTTTTTCGTCACTGTGTGACTCTTTATATTCCATATCATTAAATCCTTCATTTAAAAGGAATTGATGAATGACATCAATTGCATGACGGTCACCTGCAACTGTTCCGTTAATCCCTTCATGGGCAACAATAAGAGTACCGCATAGGTTGATGGTTTTTACCAACTCAAGTAATTTTTGTTGAAGTGCTAGAGAATCTTCAACCTCTTTAAATTGATAAAGTGCCGCAACAACCCAACCAGTGGTCGCTTGCTGTTCTACAGGTGCAAGCTGTTCTACAGTAGCGTTCATGGAGTACTCCAAATGTATTAATATAGGGATAAAATCAGGCGCGTATTCTAACGCGATTTTTGAAAATATGCGAGAAAGCCATAGAAAATTTATGGTTTTATATGAGGAAAATATTTTGAATACAGCGCGTCGAATCCCATCATTAACACCATGTGCGGGACGTTGTTCAACAGTGTTTGGTGACGCGGTATGTCGTGGTTGTCGACGTTTTAATCATGAAGTGATTCAATGGAATACTTATAATGAAGAACAACGACTGAGTATTTGGAAGCGTTTAGATCAACAACTGGATCAAATTTTGGTTCCAATGCTTCCTCATGCTCAACTTTCTGAGGTGGAAAAATTCATTGAATCAAAAAGAATCCGAGTATTGGAGAATGCTTCAAAAGGCCGAAAATTATATCATGCGCTTAAAATTTGCGAAAAAAACAAGCATTTAGCAGAGCAGAGTGGTTTAGGTATTTCAGCTCCACATGTTAAACCGATCTGGACTGAGTTTGAACGTCGGGTTCTTGCGTTGGCGAATGCCAGTTATGAATTAGCTTGGTTAAGAGCAGATGGGATTAGCCAGAGCTTGCAGTTGGTGGATGAAGAGTAATTCTATGATAATTTGTTATAAAAAAACTCGCTCAAGTAAGCGAGTTTTTAGTCAATCATTAAGCAACTTGGACAGGAATACAGTTTGCTGTGTGATTCACAGTGTTATCTGGATTTGCATAAACCAAACGTGGTTTATGTGCATCAGCTTCTGCAACAGTAAAATCACCGAAAGTCGCGATAATAATAATGTCACCTAAATCTGCTTGGTGAGCAGCACCACCATTTACAGAAATAATGCCTGAGTTTTCTTCACCACGGATTGCGTAAGTTGTAAAACGCTTGCCATTAGTTACATTCCAAATATGAATTTCTTCATATTCACGAATACCAGCTAAATCTAGTAATACACCATCAATTGCACATGAACCTTCATAATGAAGTTCAGCTTGTGTTACAACTGCACGGTGGATTTTAGCTTTTAATAAACGAGATAGCATGGGAAGCGTCTCCTGAGTTGTTCTAAGATTGTTTTATTATCTAGAAACAACAGTTTTTTAATTTGGGTGAAGCATTTGAAAGCGCATTTTGCCCTCAAATTTTCATCGTGGCAAGAAAAATTGTTGAACAAAAATTAAATTTATCAACTACGGCTTGTAGGCATTTATTTGATTCATTGCCTGCTGAATTTCACCATTCACTAATAATTTTGTACGACTTAGTGCGTGATGAATTGCATCGTCAATGAGCGTTTGTTCACTTGAGGGTGCTTTACCTAGAACATGACCTGATACACGGTCTTTTGATCCAGGGTGTCCAAGTCCAATACGTAAACGATGGAAGTTAGGGCCAGTATGAGGAACAATGTCACGTAAACCGTTATGACCACCATGACCACCACCCGTTTTGAGGCGAATGATACCTGGATCCATATCAAGTTCATCGTGAGCAATAAGCATTGCTTCTGGAGAGATTTGGTAGAATTTTGCGAAGGGTACAACACTTTGACCAGAACGGTTCATAAAGGTTGAAGGTAATAAAAGTCGAACATCTTGTCCTTCTACATTACCGCGACCACTTAATCCATTAAACTTAGGGTCATTTTTAAGTGTTATGCCATATTGTTCTGCAAGACGTTCTACATACCAGAAGCCTGCATTATGGCGGGTTTGAGCATACTCTTTACCAGGGTTGCCCAAACCAACAATCAGTGAAATATGAGACACTAATTTACACCATCAACACTTATGCGCGTTTGAAGTCAGCGTGCATTGGAGTGTTTTTAGCTGGGTGACGTTGTAAAGCTTGGATTTTAACGCTTTCAACTTTACCATCAACATCAATTTCAATTACTTCTTCAAAGAAAGCGTTGTCTTCTAAGTATTTAACAAGCTGACGAAGCTCAAGTGTAATTGCTACAGGTGCAGCATCACCACCATAGATGATAGCAGGAACTTTAGATTGAAGACGAAGGCGGCGGCTCGCACCTTTCCCTTGTACTGCTTCTTCACGTGCTACTGCATTTAATACGAAGTTTGCCATGAGAGACATCCTATTTAAGTTAAGTGAACTAGATCTGCGACCGATCTAGTGATAGAAAGCCCTACCAAAAGGCAGGGCTTTAAAATTTTAGCGCTCTATTATAGATAAGAATCGAACATTGCGCTAATAGATTCTTCGTTGTTAATACGACGAATTGTTTCAGCAACCATACTCGCAACTGAAACTTGGCGAATCTTACCAAGAGCTAAAGCTTCTTCTGAAAGCGGAATTGTATCTGTCACAACAAGTTCATCGATAACAGAGTTTTTCAAATTCTCGATCGCTTTACCAGATAAAACAGGGTGAGTAGCATATGCTACGACACGACGCGCACCAAAAGTCTTCAATGCATCAGCGGCTTTACATAAAGTACCAGCTGTATCAACCATGTCATCAACGATCACACAGTCGCGATCTTTAACATCACCAATCAAATGCATCACTTGTGATTCATTTGCTTTTTGACGACGTTTGTCGATGATAGCTAAATCGATATCGCCCATTTGTTTCGCAACAGCACGAGCACGAACAACACCACCAACGTCTGGCGAAACAACCATAAGGTTGTCATGAGACTGTTGACGTAAGTCAGCTAAAAGCGCTGGCGTACCGTAAATGTTGTCTACAGGGATGTCGAAGAAACCTTGAATTTGGTCAGCATGAAGATCGATCATCACAACACGGTCAATACCTACAGTTGTTAGCATATCTGCTACTACTTTTGCAGTAATTGGAACACGTGAAGAACGAGGACGACGGTCTTGGCGAGCATAACCGAAATAAGGAATCACAGCAGTGATACGACCAGCACTTGCACGACGCAATGCATCTGCCATTACTAAGATTTCCATAAGGTTATCATTAGTTGGAGCACAAGTAGGCTGAACGATGAATACGTCTTTACCACGGACATTCTCAGTGATTTCGACAGCGATTTCACCATCAGAGAATTGACCTACAGATGCAGCACCTAGAGGGATATGCAAGTGGCTAACGACTTTTTGGGCGAATTGTGGATGCGCAGTTCCACTAAAAACGACAAGATTGGGCATGAAGCACCCTTGGCGGTTGAAATGTATATAATGAGATGGCAGGGGCGGCTGGATTCGAACCAACGGATGGCGAGATCAAAACCCGCTGCCTTACCACTTGGCGACGCCCCTAATGCGGCAGAACTTTAATGGTTTTATATGGGTTTGTCAAGATTGTTTGACTCAACTCATGATACCAATGTTCTGTCTTTTTGAACTAAATTGGCAGGGGCGGCTGGATTCGAACCAACGGATGGCGAGATCAAAACCCGCTGCCTTACCACTTGGCGACGCCCCTATCATTTAAACGATGATTTGATTCAATGGTGATTGTTCTAAACTATTCACTAAGTAAGCTTTACAAGGTGAATGAGCAAGAATGTCATCAATGTTCATTTCAGTCGTTACTTCAGTAAAAACACAAGCACCTGTACCTGTAAGTTTTGCAACACCGAACTGATCTAAATATTGCATTGCTTCATCGACTTCAGCATATAGACTTCTTGCCAGAGGTTCAAAGTTATTTCTGAAATCAGATGGCTTTATCTGATAGGCGCAAAATTTAGAGGTCTTCGTGTCTCTTGTCAACGATTTTTGTGAAAAAAGCAGTTGAGTGCTGATAAAACAGTCAGGTTTTAACACAATGTATTGTTTTTGATCTAAGTCTATGAATGTTAAGTGTTCACCAATACCTTCTGCCCATGCATTACGACCATGGATGAAGATGGGAACATCAGCACCCAGTTGTACACCAATTTCTGCTAATTGATCACGATTTAAGCCACATTGCCAAAGTTGATTCATGATTAATAACGCGGTAGCCGCATTTGAAGAGCCACCACCGAGTCCTGCACCCATCGGTATATTTTTTTCGATGTTGACATGAATGCCTAATTTTTCACTTTTGGCATAGGGTTTCAGCATCATCATTGCACGATAAATCAAATTTTGTTCAAGACTTACTTCTGATAGGCCTGAAATGGAGATAGATTGGTTAGAGATTGGAGTAAATTCCATCCAATCACAAAGATCTATCAACTGAAAAATAGTTTGCAACTCATGGTAACCATTTTCACGGCGCCCCGTAATGTGTAAAAACAAATTCAGTTTTGCAGGGGAGGGTACACGAATCATAAATAATCAAACTTAACGATTTTGAATTACCATTGTAATACGATTTTCAGTTCCATCTTCAAGTTGTTGCTTTAAAATCAAACGGTTTGGTTGTGTAGATTGACCGTTGTAAGATAATTGAATATGCCAACCTTGTTCTTTAATTTCACTGATTCGCATCGATTCGTCTTTTTGAATTTCAGCTTCTTCAGTCGCTTGCTTAGCTTGTACCCAATCGACTAAATAAGTAATTGGTGCTTCCCAACCTGTTGCACGAAACAATAACTCTTCAGGTGAGTTGGCTGTAATTTCACCAGTTTTGGCACTGTTCAGTGTCACTTGACCAGGTTGACCTGAGATTTGAGTTTTACCGACTCCAAGAATTCCGCTTAACTCGATATCAAACTGTTCATCTTGCTGTTGCCAAGTAAAAAAAGCACTGCCTGATTGCTTGGGGGTCTTGACGCCAATTTTACCCTGAAGATTAAATTGATTTGATTGTTCAAGGTTTTGCGTTGTTGGCGGTGATGGTTGAGTTTGAATTGCTTGACAGCCAGTTAACCCAAGAAGTGCACTACTTGTGGCAATCAGCAATAATGATTTTAAATTTAAGATCATACAGTATTAACTCTTTTTGATATTTTGTGGCAACAATAAACTATCGAGTTGATCCAATTGAGGATGATTTGGATGATTTTTATGGAGTTGATGTAACACTTGGCTAAATTCTTCCAGTGAACCCAGCATATAAAGCGATTTAGCATATCGAATGCCGATATTTGGACTTTGGCTGAGTTGATATGCTTTCGCAAGTACACGGGTGGAAGTGTCAAAATCGTTTTGAAGAAAGCAGATATAGCCTAAGGTATCTAAGATAGATGCTTGTTCTGGGGCATTGTCTAAAGCTTGTTCGGCATATTGTCTCGCCTCATCTAAACGACGATTTTGCAACGCCAGAGTATATGCATACGCATTCAGATATGTTGGACTATTGGGTTCGATCGTGAGTAATTTTTTAAGCAATTCATCTAATTGATCGCGGTCCGTAAATGGATCAAGTAATAAGACTTGAGAATATAAAATTTCAGGGTCATCAGTTAAATTTTTAGCCGCTTCTTTGAGTAAGCCCAAGGCAGCTTTGTTATTGCCCATTTTTTTGAGTATTTCAGCTTGTGCTTGATATAAGAAACTCGCATGTTGGGGGTAATTCACCCGTTCCTGAGTCAGAAAGCGCAGCGCATCACTTAAGCGATTTTGTTTGTCATAGATTGAAATTAGATTTCGTCTAGAAACCATATATAAATTACCATCTACAAGTCGATAATAAGCTTTAGCTGTTTCAAAATGTTGTTTTCGTTCAGCATTTAATGCCAAATAAAAATAAGCATCATTTTGATACTGTCCAGATGCACGTAGTTCGACCAAATACTGTTCAGCAAGCTCATATTCTTTGAGATCAATTGATGTTAGACCAGCGATAAAAAGAGCTTCTTCCGAATCAGGCCATTTTTTTATGATGCGTTTTAATTTGCTTAACGCCTGTTCATTTTTATTTAGTTTAATTAAGTAGCGGATTTCAGCCAGACTGAGCTCTAAATTATTACGATTTTTACGAGCACTTTTTTCAAACCATTTTAGCGTCTCTTCTTCGTCGCCTAAAGCCATGAGTAAGTTTGCTTTCAGTAAGATAAACCCTGTTGATTTGGGGCGTTTTTTTAATGCTTTATTTAAAGTAATTAAGGCATTTTCGATTTCATTATTTTGTGCTTGTAAACTCGCAATCAAAACGAGAATTGAAGGATTGTTACGCGTTTTACTATTACGCAAAGTGTTTAATAAATATGCTCGATCCTCAGGGGATTCCGGAGAAATTCCTTCAAGAATTTGTTCTAAATCTGATTCAGGATCTAAATTTAAAATATCATCGAGCACATCAGCAGCAAGTTCATATTCGTGTGACTTTAATGCGATATGCGCAAGATAGAATTTTGCAGGTACATCTTTGGGTTCTTGCACGACCCAATGGGTTGCAATATCTAAAGCGGCTTGTAAGTCGTTTTGTTCGAGTGCGACGTTAAGTGCACGTTGTTTTAAAGCTGTTGAACTGGTTTGGATTGCAAGTACGGTATAGTTGTGTAAAGCAGTCGGTGTGTCATGTGCAGCTAAAGCAAATTCTGCAACCATAGCCTGTTGTAAAACTTTATGATTTAAATTGGCATGGTAAAATTCTCCAGATGCTCTAATATGAGCACTGTAAGTCATGCTACTCACTAACAAGAGTGTGGTAGAATACTGTCGAATTGTCATGCCGGTTGTGCGGCTCATTGTTTGACGCAATTTTTTTATCCAAGTACTGCTTTTTATGACACCGTTATTGCACAATAGCATAAATTTAGCCAATTGATGATCTGATATGTCTTTCTTTGCATTGGGTGTCAACCATCAAACAGCCTCAGTTGAATTACGAGAGCAAGTTGCTTTTAACCCTGAAAAGTTAAAACTATTGTTGGCTGAACAAAGTCACCATGACCAGCTGAACGATATGGTTGTGGTGTCAACCTGTAATCGTACTGAAGTCTACGCCATCGCTGATAATGCGGAGATGGTATTAGATTGGCTCGCTCAAAAAAATGGCATTGATGTAAAACAATTACAAAATCATATTTACCGTTATGAAAATACAGATGCTGTGACACATTTGATGCGTGTTGCATCAGGATTAGATTCACTCATGCTTGGAGAGCCTCAGATTATGGGGCAAGTGAAGTCTGCACTTAATTTAGCAAAAGAGTCTGAAGTTGTTTCACAAAATTTAAATCGTATTTTTGAATATGCATTTTATGCTGCTAAGAAAGTGCGTTCAGAAACAGCGGTCGGTAGTCATGCTGTATCCATGGGGTATGCGGTAGCACAGTTAGCACTACAAGTTTTTAGTAAGCCTGAACAATTAACCGTTATGGTGGTTGCAGCAGGTGAAATGAATAGCTTGGTTGCAAAGCACTTAGCTGAAATGGGCGTTGCTAAAATTTTAATTTGTAACCGTGGTCAGGAACGGGCGGAACTTTTAGCGCAAGAAATATCACATCGTGTTGCGGTAGAAATTATTCCTTTTGTTGATTTAGCTCAAAATTTACATCGCGCTGATGTGATTTCAAGTTGTACAGGAAGTTTACATCAGGTCATTTCCTATCAAGATGTTAAGTCAGCACTCAAAAAACGTCGTTACCGTCAAATGTTGATGGTGGATTTGGCTGTTCCTCGCGATATTGAATCTAAGGTTGAAAGTTTGGATGGTGTTTACCTTTATGGGGTGGACGATCTTCAAGGTGTTATTGATGAAAACTTAGCGCAGCGACGCCAAGCCGCTGTTGAAGCTGAAGTGATGGTCAATCAACTAGCAACACAATTGGTGACTCAGCAGAAAGTTTCACAAGCTGGAGCGACAATTAGTGAGTATCGTGCTCATGGAGATAAAGTTAAAGCATTTGAATTAGACCATGCATTAGATCGTTTAGCCTCTGGCGATGATGCAGCCATTGTCATGCAGGAAATGGCGCATCGTTTGACGCAAAAGCTATTACATCCTACATCCATCTTACTCAGAGAAGTCGCTAAAGATGAAAATCCTGATGTCTATGAAACGATTAAAGAACATTTAGAAGATATTTTTAGTGCTCAGCGAAAACTAAAAAAATAAAAGCGGTCACTGACCGCTTTTATTTATTCATGTAGTAAGCGTAGTCCAATTTTTTTGGTTAGCTCATTCAGTTGTTGTCTTAAGTTTTTAGACTCATTTAATGATTTTGCTGCTTTAAATTTGATTCTCAGATATTTTTCTTGGAGTGAAAGTGAGTATTCTGAGGCAAGTTTATCAGCCATTTCAGGGGCTTCAGTGAGTGTTTGAATATTGGTACGTTTTAAAATCTCAGAGAGTTGATGATGAAATGGGCTACATGCACCCAAAATATAATAACTCGCCAACTCTTGGTCATCTGGCAGATCATCAAAAACGACATTAAAAATTTTTAATACTTTTGCAAGCAATTCATCTTCAGGAATCACTGCACGTAATACTTCAAAATGAATATAAAGAAAAGGATGGTACATTAACATTGCCACTGCGAAATCTTCATCTCGTGTGCGAATATTAAATGATAATGAAGCGTCAAGACTCACTTGAGGCTGCCACTTTTTATTGAATCCTAATTTCTCTTTGAAATATTGACGAATCAAATAGCGATATGAACCTTGCTTAGGCATCAGATTGGTGAGTTGATTTAACTCAGCCATGACCTGACTTTTACCTTCAGGTGTATTGATTTGATATTGTTGACTGAGAAGAGAAAAAGCAAACTCTGATAAGAGTGGTGATTGTTGCCAAAGTCGATTGAAAGTTTCAACACCGTCCTTACGAACTAATGAGTCAGGATCATGCTCCGCAGGTAGAATAAAAAATTTCAGTTCACGACCATCATTTAAGAGGGGAAGTGCAATTTCTAAAGTGCGTCGAGCTGCTTTTTGACCAGCCGAATCACCATCAAAAGCAATAGTTAACTGATTGTTTTGTTTAAATAATAGATTCAAATGATCAGCATTGCTCGCCGTCCCCAAGGTGGCAACTGCGCCAGGAATGCCAGCTTGCTGTAATGCGATGACATCCATGTAACCTTCAACCATTAACCAATGATTGGCTTTGAGCTTACGACCTTCATATAAGCCATAGAGTAGTTGGTTTTTATGGAAAACTTCAGAGTCAGGCGAGTTGATATATTTGGGTTTGATCTCGTCATTCAATGCTCGTCCACCAAATCCGACAACGCGACCTTTTGCATCACGTATAGGAAAAATGACACGTTCTCGTAGTAGATCAAAATCACGACCAGAATCACTGGTTCTGATCAAACCGAGTAGTTTTAATCCTTCAATATCTTGCGGAAATGCTTTTTCAAGATGTTGCCAATCTTCTGGCGCATAACCTAATCGCCAATACTTAATCGTGGTATCACTTAGTCCGCGTCGCTGAAAATACTGTTGCGCAATTTGGCTATTTGGAAGTTGTTTTTCATAAAATAAAGCAACATTTTCAAGAAGATCGTATAAATTACCTTCAGGTGCGACCTCAACTGAATTCAAGTCATCTGAATTAAATTGATACTCATCGAATTCATAGTTTTGAAATGCTTCAAAAGGATCTACATCAAAAGCTGAAGCAGGCGGAGAAATGATTTCTCCTGCATCTGCTTCAATGGGTGCCTGCGGTTGCTTTTCTGGGTTAGGTTTAATAGGTTCTCTCTTGTATGAGAGTTTTTTATTATCTTGATTGTCTTTAGGTAATTCGATACCGGTTTGGCTTGCCAGGTCTTTAATCACCTCGATGAAATTGCGATTATCAATATCCATCATAAAGCGAATAGCATTTCCATTGGCTTGGCAACCGAAACAGTGGAAATATTGCTTATCACGGTAGACGTGAAAAGAAGGTGTTTTCTCTTGATGAAAAGGACAACAGCCTGAATAGGTACGACCTGACTTTTTTAATTTCACACGTTGGCCAATAAGATCGACGATGTCAGTTCGATCTAAAATTTGATCAATCGTATGTTGTGGAATTGCCATAATTAAAAAGCCATAAGAATGAGGAATAAAGTGATTGAATTAAGTCTATCCTAAACACTTAAGACGATAAATAAAGCCATGCAATAAAAAAGGTGGGTAATCCCACCTTTTTTGATTCGTAAGAATGGATTATTGACGCTGTGGGTCGTACATACTTTCATTTGCTGGCGCACTTTCCACATTGTGATCTTTATTACCAAGCAAGCCAAAGCTTAAGCGATTCAATAAACCGGGTTGTGTATTGGTGTTGTCAGATTGCTCTGCTGATACTTCAGCCGTTGTTTGACTGCGTGCTTCACGACCTAAAATACCCAAGGTTGCACGATTTAACCAACTTCCATCTTTACGTGCTGCGCGTAAATCGACCTCATCATTAGACTTCACAAGATGAGGGTAGTTTAGCTTTAGCACTTCAACGTATTGTTGAGATGTTGCCTTGTCACCGAGTTTATCGTATCCGTAAGCAATCGTTGCAAGCGCTTCTGGTACTTGAGGTGTTTGAGGGAAATGTTCCACAACCCATTGTCCACGCTCAACTGCTGCAAGCCAAGCTTTACGCTTTAAGTTAAAGCGAGCCGCATTCATTTCACTTTCAGCAAGTTCTTGACCAATAAATTTCATGCGCTGAGCAGCATCTACAGCATACTGACTACTTGGGAAACGACGAATGAAATCAACAAAATTTTGATATGCAACTTTTAAATAGCTGACATCACGATGAGCCTGTTGGAGTGATGTATAGCGGATGAGACCATCATAGTTTTGCTCCATATTCGCCACACCACGAACATAGTAAGCATAATCAACATTAGGATGTTGAGGATTTAAACGAATAAAACGGTCTGCTAGCGCAATAACAGCTTCATAGTCTTTTTGTTGAAAACGAGCATATAAAAGATCGAGTTGAGCTTGTTGAGTATATTGACCTGTAGGGTAATAAGTTTCAATTGCTTCTAATGATTGTGCTGCATCGCTATATTGACCACGATCTAATGCTTTTTGTGCTTTATCGAAATAAGATTGTTCGGTTGATTTAGGTCCAGTATCCACAACATCCTTCTTGGGATTACTGCTACAGCCCACAAATGTTGCTGCTAAGCCTAGCGATAAAGCAAGCATTGTAACTTTATAACGTGGTAGCGACATAAAAATTCCTCTGTTTATACGGGCAATAGGCTACAATTGCACTATTAAACCACTTTTGTCCGAATGAGCAAATGACTTCAGCACAAACTTCTAATTCTAATTTCCCAGAAATCGACATCAATTTACTTGAAGATTCTGAGGATGCAGATAACCATACTTCAGCCCCAACTGCAACACGTTTATCGTTGCAATTTCAAGTGGATGAGAGTTCTCTTGGTCAGCGAATAGATCAAGTTGCAGCACTCGTTTGGAACGAATTTTCGCGTGAAAAATTGAAACAATGGTTAAAGGATGGTCATTTGTTGGTAAATGGTCAAGTTGTGAAACCAAAATATAAAAGTGAAGGGAATGAGCTACTCACGCTTAATGTAGAGCTTGAAGCCCAAGTCACCAGCCAACCTGAAAATATTCCCTTAGATATTATTTATGAAGATGATGATATCTTAGTCATTAACAAGCCAGTGGGGATGGTTGTACATCCTGGTGCAGGAAACCCGAATGGTACTATGGTTAATGCTCTTTTATATCATTTTCCAAAATCAGCAGAATTATCTCGAGCTGGTCTAGTACACCGTATCGATAAAGATACCAGTGGTCTCTTGGTTGTAGCTAAAAATTTAGAAGCTCAATTTTCCTTAAGTAAACAGTTAGCGAAAAAATCAGTTTATCGAATTTATGATTTAATTTGTTATGGCAATATTATTGCAGGCGGTAAAATTGATGAGCCGATTAAACGTCATCCTGTAGATCGTGTAAAAATGGCGATCTTACCAGGTGGTCGTGATGCCGTGACTCACTATAATGTGAAAGAAAGATTCCAAAATTTCACACGTGTTCAAGCACAATTAGAAACTGGACGTACTCATCAGATTCGTGTGCATTTCACTTATATTGGTTTCCCTTTGGTCGGTGATCCAGTGTATGTCAGTCGTGTCAAAGTACCTGCTGGTGCTTCGGAAAAACTTGCTACTCATTTACGAGAGTTTAGACGTCAAGCGCTTCATGCATCAAAATTGGGGTTAATACATCCACGGACAGGTGAAGAAATGATGTTTGAAGCACCATGGCCTGAAGATTTCACAGCATTACTTGAGACTCTTCGTACGGAAAATAAGGCTTACTAAATTAAAGGAAAGTTTACATGCAAATTGTGCAAGGTTTGCCCAAAGGTGTCGTGGTAGGACAAACAGAATTGAGTCACCCTCACGCACTGAAAACACCACAGACTGATTTAGAAGGTTTTAACTTGGCGTTGCATGTAAATGATCAACCAGAACGTGTTCATCGGCATAGAATGAGCTTGTTAAATGACTTTTCAGTCTATGGGGTGAATCGATTAACTTGGATGAACCAAACGCACAGTACAATCTGTCACGTTGTAAATGATGACATGAGCTTACACGCCCTAAATGGCGATGGTTTAGTGACACAGCAAAAACAACATGCATTAATGATGATGACGGCAGATTGTTTGCCAGTGGTTCTCGGTAACAAAGATGGTACTGAAGTCGCTAATTTGCATGCAGGTTGGCGAGGATTGGCAAATGGCATTATTGAAAATACAGTCAATGCCATGAGCACTCAACCCTCTTGGGCGTGGTTAGGTGCGGCAATTAGTCAGCCATGCTTTGAAGTGGGTGAGGAAGTAATGCACACATTCTGCGATAGGATTCCAGAATTAAGTTCAGCATTTCAAAAGGGAGATCTAGAGGGTAAGTATTACGCAGATCTGTATGCGATTGCTCGCCATATATTGAAAAGTTTAGGGGTGGAACAGGTTCTTGGAGGTGAGCGATGTAGCTACACGGAGGATCAAACATATTATTCTCATCGCCGTAATTCAAAAACCGGCCGCATGGCGACATTTGTCTTCATGGAGTGAAAAGAATTTATTTAGTTTCAATCAGATCGTCTGGGTATTTAAATGATGACTTTCTTAAAGCTCATCATCTTTACTTATGTTTGAGATTTTATTTAATCACTTCGATCTGTTGTTTATTTAAATGAAAGATTTAAATAAAAATACATTAATTTACAAGTTGCTAAGTTGATATAAGTGATTCATTACTAGACCATTTTTTTTGAAATATGAATTATTTAAATACAAAAAATGTTAGATCAATCACAATTTGATAGTAAAAATTTATATAATAGTGAATATTACATTGTCTTTTTGTTAGACAAGACATAAAAATAAAAAATTGTGGAGACAATGATGATCTTAATAGGATTCGCGAAATCAAGAAATTTTTGTATTCCTGTCATCTATGGATTGACTTCAATAACATTAGCGTATGCTGCTCCAATGCAAGAACTGACTGACGCTGAACTTTCACATGTTGAAGGTAAAGCACTCATGAGCTTAAGCTATATTTCACCTGCAGATTCCGTCAATAAGAATTCTGGTCAAAATATTGGATTTTATAAAATGGGAATGGAAGCCCAATTAGATTTAAATGCTAACATCAAAAGATTGCAACTTGGATGCGGTGGAGTAAATGGTGCAAACGGTTGTGATATTGATATCGATAACTTAAGTTTGTCAGGGGTTGCAGAAACTCGTGAAGGACGAGTCCAATCAAGTGCCCAACTAACCAATCCATTTTTAGAGTTTGCTATAAAAAACCCAGATTCAGCTTCCACACGTGAAATGGTTGGTGTTCGTTTAAGTGCAGAAAAAGTACTAGGATTATTAACGCTTGGTAGTGAGAACTCTGAAAAACCAAATGGTATCAATAGTTTAAGTGGCTATCTGAAGATTAAGGACGCTGTTGGAACTGCGACAACAGCAGCTCGTTCTGGTGTAAATTTTAACAATCTTGGGGAATTAGTTTACGGAAAAGCAAAGAGTACAACAGGTTTCGTAAGTGCAGACTTTACGTCTAATGATTATGCTTTAAATTTAGCTGAGGGAAGCGGCTCTTTAAAAATTAATGGCCAAACTATTAGTGGTAACAGAATGTCAAATGTTTATTTAACAGGTGTTGCTCGAATAGATAACATTGCATTGTCAGGGAAAATTTCTGCAAGTGCTAAACTCTGGGGGCTTGTGCCTATACCACTATCTGGTGACATTACGGGTAATGTTTCAAACCTAAATGTAGATGTTAAAGTTTCAGAGAACCTTGGATATATTCACCGCTTACCTTTGAGTAATCCATTTTCTCTATCGATGCAAAAACAAGATATACATTGGACTGGAGCGAGTGTTGCTGCTCAGACAGGTTGGTGGCTTTCAATCGAGGACCCAATTGATATAGGTAATGTTACTCCGAGTCAAAAAGTGGTTGTGACAGATGCAGTGATTAAACAAGTTGTACCGCTAATTAGTAATTATTTACAGGCTAATCCAATCGAATGTGGTTTTTTAGCAACAAGTTGTTTAGCAGGTAATTTTAGATTAGGTGAGGTTCCATTAACAAATTCAATAGTGAATATGGATTTGGTAAACTTACAGTTAAAAAATCAATCCTTTGCCCCAAACTGTTATGGAAGTTTAAAATTCTGCTAAATAATAGATATACTTGAGTTTTAAGTTTGCATTTCATCGGATAAATGATTATTTACATCACGCTTTAATGTTGTGTAATGTGATGTAAGTCTCTAAAAAATATTCAATTTTGTTATAATTTCTATATTTCAACCCATTTAGCAAGTTTTTGTGCCTCTTTATTTTTTTCAGTAATTTATAGATAGTAATGCTGTTGCTTATGGATTAAGCCTGAATAAAAATAATACGGAGACTCTAATGTTGAAGAGTTTACTTGTTTCTATCAAATTGATTTTATCAACATCTTGCTTAGTGTTGATTCCTTTGTCTGCAACTGCTAATAACATTCAGAATGATTTAAAAATGATGACTGATGAAGAGTTATCTGCGACAAACGGTCAAGCTTTATTAAGTATGAGTTATATTGATCCCAATGACGGGGCAAACAATATGCGAGGTAAAGGCGTTGGCTTTTATAAGCTTGGAATGGAAGCAGATATAGAACTCAATGCAAATATTAAGCATTTACAACTTGGCTGTGGTGGTATTAATGGAGCAGGTGGATGTGATATTGATATCGAAAATCTGAGTTTGAGTGGTATGTCAGACACTAGAGAGGGTCGTGCGGGTTCTTCAGCCAAGCTAACCAATCCATTTTTAGAGTTTGCGGTAAAAAATCCAACATCTGCATCAACTCGAGAAGTTGTGGGTTTGCGTCTCAGTGCTGAAAAAGTATTAGGTTTACTGACGCTTGGTGATGAAAACTCTGATAAACCGAATGGTATTAACTCACTCAGTGGTTATTTAAAAATTAATCCCACTCAGGGTATGGGCTATACTAATGCTCGAAGTATGACCTATGCCGATACTGGTCAAACTATCGATGGAAAAGTGAATGCAAGAATTTGTTTGATTTGTATTATTGCACCTACTTTGACACTCGATTTTAAATCGAATAATTACAATTTAGCATTACAAGAAACGACTGCACCAATTCAAATTAATGGAACTACGGTCTCTGGTACTCGAATGAGTTCTGCACAATTGACAGGTGTTGCCAATATCAATCAATTGAATTTTGGTGGTAATCTCACGGCTAATATCCAAGTGCTAGGGGTGGGATTACTGAATTTGCAAAAAGAGGTCAGTGGTAACATTACAGGTTTAAAAGCCAACATTACGGTAGATCAAAACTTAGGTTTAATTCATAAAATCCCTGTAAACAATCCATTCTCACTCTCTGTTCAAAACAGTGAAATCTGGTGGCCAAATGCTGACGTTGCTGCACAGCAGGGTTGGTGGATGGCATTTAATGATTCGATCAATATTGGGGATGTAACACCTGAGAAGCGTATCGATATTACGAATGATGTGTTAAAACAAGTGGTTGGACCAATCAGTGATTATATCAGTCGAAATCCTCCATCTTGTAATGCACTTGATTGTCTGTTTGGTGACAAACTTGGTGTTGGGAATGTTCATTTGCCGAATACCAATGTAAATTTTCCATTAAAAGATTTACAACTTAAAAATCAAACCTTTGCTCCAAACTGTTATGGAAATTTAAGGTTTTGTTAATAAAAAAACCGCTCAAATGAGCGGTTTTTTTATTTATGAAAAATTCTTGCTTTATCACGCTGCCAATCGCGGTCTTTTTCAGTGGCACGTTTATCGTGTAATTGTTTACCTTTAACAAGTGCAATTTCGAGTTTGACTAAACGACCTTTCCAATAGCACGCCAAAGGTACACATGTGTAACCTTTTTGATTGATCGCTCCTTGGAGTTTCTCGAGTTCGCGACGTGAAAGAAGTAGCTTACGAGTACGTGTTGCTTCGGGAACGATATGAGTTGAAGCAGAAAGAAGAGGTTGAATTTGAGCACCAAATAAATAAGCTTCATTATTTTTGAAAATAATATAGCTTTCCGTGATACTCATGCGTCCAGCACGAAGAGATTTTACTTCCCAACCTTGTAACGCTAAACCAGCTTCAAATTTTTCTTCAATAAAATAATCGTGACGTGCACGTTTGTTAAGCGCAATAGTGCCACTATTATTTTTTTTTACTACAATCGATTTCGACATAATACAAATATTCCAAGATTAGACCTATTTTGCCTCAAACTTGGCTTGAGGTGAAGTCATTTCACTGTCAACAAGTGTGCGTGTGAATTGAGTTTTTGTTAAACTATGCGCCTACATAATAATCTTAGAGTATAAATGGATGTCTAAAACTCGTGTCATCTATCCGGGAACATTCGATCCTATTACTAATGGTCATATTGATCTTGTATCTCGTGCTGCAAAAATGTTTGATGAAGTTGTAGTTGCGATTGCAATTGGTCATCACAAAAATCCAGTGTTTAGTTTAGATGAGCGAGTTGCGCTTGCAAAATCATCGTTAAGCCATTTAGACAATGTAGAGTTTGTTGGTTTTGACGGTTTATTGGTGAATTTTTTTCAAGAGCAAAAGGCAACAGCTGTACTCAGAGGTTTAAGAGCAGTGTCTGACTTTGAATATGAGTTTCAACTTGCAAATATGAATCGTCAATTAGATTCAAATTTTGAAGCTGTATTTTTAACGCCGTCAGAGCAATACTCGTTTATTTCATCCACATTAGTTCGTGAAATTGCACGTTTGAAAGGTGATGTGACGAAATTTGTGCCAAAAGCAGTTGTTGAGGCATTTGAACGTAAGCATCAGCAAGGTTGGTAGAGTGTCTTTAATTATTACGGATGAGTGCATCAATTGTGACGTTTGTGAGCCTGTATGCCCAAATGAAGCGATTTATATGGGTGAACTGATCTATGAAATTGATCCGAATCTATGTACTGAATGTATTGGTCATTATGACCAACCCCAGTGTTCATTATTCTGCCCGGTAGACTGTATTCCTAAAGATCCTAATCATGTGGAATCTGAGGATGAATTGCTGGAAAAGTATAAAAAACTAATTGCTCAAAAAAGCACGAGCAATTGATCTCAAAGTTTGTTAAGATGCGCCACTTGAAGTGAGCCAGACGATCGCTGCTGTGAAGGTCTTCGTGACTAAAGCAGGGGAGGAAAGTCCGGGCTTCATAGGGCAAGGTGCCAGGTAACGCCTGGGAGGCGTAAGCCTACGGAAAGTGCAGCAGAGAGTAGACCGCCATTTTGCAACTGAACTTCGGTTTAGCCTAGAATATGGTAAGGGTGAAAGGGTGCGGTAAGAGCGCACCGCATGACTGGTAACAGTTCATGGCATGGTAAACCCCACCTGAAGCAAGACCAAATAGGAATCCTTAAGGTATGGCCCATACTGGATTCGGGTAGGTCGCTTGAGCATATGAGTGATTGTATGCCTAGAGGAATGATCGTTCTAGACAGAACCCGGCTTATCGGCTCACTTCAACAAATTTTGATCAAACAGTGCCGATATTACTTGACGGATACATCAATCAAGTAGATAATGCGCCCACAGTTTACGGCTATGTAGCTCAGTTGGTTAGAGCACCGCACTCATAATGCGGGGGTCACAGGTTCAAGTCCCGTCATAGCCACCATTTTTATAGACCACACTCACTAGTGTGGTCTTTTTTTATGTGTGAAATCTTGAGTTTTCATTGGCACTGAATAAGCTGAGAATCTAGCTTAATTTTTGGAAACTCTTGTTCAAATTGTGCTAAAACGGCTGTCTGATTTACATTTGAAAACACAATATTTTGCAAGCTTTCAATTTTTTGCTCAGACAAATAAAGCTGTGCACAATGAAGAGCAACCGCATTCTCTTTACTCACGGCAAGTTTATGATCTTCAGGAATGACATCAATATGCACGAGCTTTTGTTGAGCACGGCTTAATTGAATTAGAGTTCGTTTTTGTTGCATGGTTATAAAGTTTTGAGCATTGATCCATTGAGCGACATCCATGCGTACACCGTGATAATTCACAAATATGGGGTGAGTCGTTTGGCATCCGCTCACAAGGCTTAAACAGCATATGAGAATAAAATATTGAGGATTGAGCATGATTTTGATGTTATTGAAACCTTACTATTACAATAAAATCATATAATTATGGATTAATTTTGTTCAAATAAGGTTTATTTGTATAAAGGGTGATCATTAGTGCTTTCGTATGCTTGACGATACAACGATAACTTAAGATAATGCTCACACAGTTTACGGCTATGTAGCTCAGTTGGTTAGAGCACCGCACTCATAATGCGGGGGTCACAGGTTCAAGTCCCGTCATAGCCACCATTTTTATAGACCATGCTCACCGCATGGTCTTTTTTTTATTTCTCAAAATGTCCTGAGATAAGATCAAGTGTAGATTGTGCTTGATAAAAAGGCTGAATCAAACTTTGAATTAATTGTTCTAGAATGCCAAAATCATTTAACATGGTGATAAGTTGAGGTGCAAAACGATGGGCTTCGATCACTAAATCTTCTTGAGTTAGTCCAACAGCCGTGAGTAAAGCTTGTAAACTGTAATCACCAAAATATTCATAGAACTCATCAACCACTTCTAAAATGATGGACTGAATCTCAGAGGATTGGCGTAAATTTCTCCAGGTTTCATAGACCAAAATAAAAAAATCTTCGACATCAATGGCTTCAATCTGCTCAAGCTGAGCTGAAATTTTTTGAAATTGGAGATCTGACCAAATATGTTGAATGATTTCATAAAGTTCATTTTGAGGCAGTGTGATAATTTCGCCTAATTGAACCAATATTGCATTTGCAAGTTGGGATTCTAGTTTTAACTCTAATGTGTGTTGCTGATCTTGGAGAAAATTAAAAATCTTTGATTTGACCGTATGATTTTGAACTTTATTTTTTCGAAGCCTATCCAGCCAAGGTGTATATTTTTCTAAAATTTGATTTGCTAATTGAAGACTTACTGCATATGCCTTCTCATTACTTAAAATTTGTTGTTTTAAACCATAACGTACTTGATCTAATTCAAGAATTTTATTTAGCCATAGCCCAAAATCATGGTCTGAAATTAAATCTCCGATTAAAGCATTTGAATTCTTTAAATGAAGGTAAATACGTTGTGCAACAGCGCCAATAAACTCTAGTAAATCAGGTCCAAGATTTAACTCAAAAGTATATTTCGAAACAACAGCATGAAGTTGTTCAATATTTACAATATCTTTTAATTTGATTCGATTAAACTGAGCATAAGCTTGTGAAACAAACGTGTCTAATACCGCATTTGATTCAGCATTTAATAAATGTTGTTGGGTAAACCGAATTTGCTCAAGCATAAGTGCTTGAGCAAATTGATTGAGTTGTGTCGAGTTAGACACCTGCTTTCCATCCATTTACGATTGGATAGCGGCGTTCGCGGCTAAATGCACGAGAGGATATACGTGGACCAATTGCACCCTGACGGCGCTTATATTCGTTGCGATCAACCAATCCAATGACTTTAGTCACGATATCTCGATCAAAACCTTTAGAGATAATATCTTCAAGACTCTGATCTTCTTCAATATATGCATATAAAATTGCATCAAGAACATCGTAAGGTGGTAATGAGTCTTGATCTTTTTGATCAGGTCGTAATTCAGCAGAAGGTGGGCGAGTAATCACACGTTCAGGGATTACAGGCGTATCTTCCAAACTATTACGGTATTTCGCTAACTCAAATACAATCGTTTTATAAACATCTTTAAGTACAGCAAAACCACCGACCATATCACCGTACAGTGTGCAGTAACCAACAGATAATTCAGATTTGTTACCTGTAGATAAAACAAGATTACCAAATTTATTAGACAGACCCATTAATAAGGTGCCGCGTGCGCGAGCTTGTAAATTTTCCTCAGTTGCATCAGCAGGAGAATTGCCGAAGAATGGGTGTAATGTCTGCATAAAGCTGTTGACGATTGGGTGAATTTCCGCAATACCAAAAGTGACTCCCATACGTTTTGCCTGCTCAGTCGCGTCTTCAACACTGATTTGAGAGGTATATGTGTAAGGCATCATAACAGCTTGAACTTTATCTGCTCCAATAGCATCGACAGCGATTGCAAGGGTGAGTGCTGAGTCGATACCACCAGAGAGACCAAGAATGACACCAGGGAAACCTGAGCGTTGTACATAATCTCGTGTTGCCAAAACCAAAGCTTGGTAAATTTCTGCAATCGTATCTAATGCAGGTGCTTTGGTAGCGGCTTTAAAAGATTTAAGCTCTGCTTCATATTCAACATGAAAAAGGTCTTCTTTAAAGCTTGGTGCTTCAAGTACAACTTCACCATTTGCATTCACAACGAAACTTGTTCCGTCGAAAATGAGATCATCTTGCCCGCCTACTTGGTTGACATAAACAAGATTGAGATTCAATTGTTTAGCTAACTCTTTAAGCGTAACAACACGGTGTTGAGGCTTTCCAACTTCGTATGGTGAGGCATTTAACACAAGAACAGTTTCAACATTCAGTTTGGCAAGTTGTTGAACACTCTCAAGTGTCCAGACATCTTCGCAAATTAATACACCGAATTTATGTCCTAAATACTCAAATACAAGGTGTTGATGACCCTCAGCGAAATATCTCTTTTCATCAAAAACACTATAATTTGGTAAATTTTGCTTGTTATAAATACCTAATACTTGCCCATCTTTCATAACGGCTGCAGAGTTATAGCGTGCACCCGAATCAGCTTGATTAACAAAACCAAATACCATCACAATGTCTTTCACTTCAGCCAGTTTTTCGAAAGCTGATGCTGTACGTTTGCTTAGGCTTGGACGAAGTAGGAGATCCTCTGCAGGATAACCAATGGTCGAAAGTTCAGGAAACACAATGATATTGGCATTTTGCTGTTTGGCTTCGTTAGCGAGTCCAATCATTCGATGAACATTGGCTTCTAAATTGCCGACAAATGGAGAGAATTGAGCAAGAGAAACTTTAAAACTATTCATTTAAACCAAGTCCTATCCTATAGGTTTATATACAGCACGTGCTGATTTTATTGGAGTAATTATTCAGCTGTGTGTATGTGATATTACATAACTGCCAAATGGCTCAAATTTACATCATTAAAACATGATAAAAGATCTTATTTCTTGCACAGCAAAAACTACGATTCATATGTATTCTATCTAAAATAAAAGTAGATACTAGCTTTTGCCATTGTTTGTACATAAAAAATTAAATCGTAATGGATTTGCGACACAGTAAATCAGATGTCAAAGCTGATATGGTGTTTCTGATTCACAAATCAATAGCTTGAATAAAAAATATTCTTTTAATTTTACAGTTTTTATTGATTCAAAATAATATTCGGAATCTTTTTCAAAAATATATCTCTAGCTATTTCGCCTTGTTGTTCAATGTTGTATTCATTGAAATTTTTTTTAGGGTCAAATTTATAGGCATAAGGATTATACTTTTTGAAGGAAATAAAATACGCACTTTGCAGAAAAGCGCCTTTGAGCAAAACATTTTGTCCTTGTTGGTGTTGTAAAATATGAGTCATCTCGTGAATGAAAATTCCTTGATAGATTTTATTTTCTTTCGAATAGTCAGTTTTGAAATGTTTGTTGCGAATATGCAAATAGCCCTTTGGCGCCATAAATACCGCTGAGGGTTGCCACGGTAGAAACGGATGATTCATGATTTTCACCCTGTTATGATCTATAAGATCACCAAAGACACTTTGGCTTAACGTGATTTCACCTTGGGTGAGTGATCTACATCTAAAAGCGTCAAATTTTATCCATTTTAAAATAAGTGGCATCCACAACATCATACTTATTTCTTAATCTACTTAAAGTTTATGTGACACTCAAAATATCACTAATTTGAATCATTACTTGTTAAAAATGGTGTTGACCTTTAATGATAATGAAATGGTATTTACTGATTAAAACTTAATAATTTTGTTAGACAATCTTGATGAATGAGCAATTATGCCATCTCTAAAGATTTATTATGCAAATGGCTATTTCGTCTTTTTATCTTAATTTTTTAGAAACGTCGAAGAATTCACATTATTTGAATTTATTCACTGAGATAAAAGAGAAGGTTCGCCATGTTATTAACTCAGCCACTAAAAAAAAATTTCAAAATTTCTAAACGGTTCTAAATTTGATTCTGAGAATCAATCAAAAGCTATTCCAATTCGTCATATGAAATTTGATTTTGATCATCAAAAGATTGATCCAAAATTTTATTTGAATGCGGAATTAGCAAGTGCTTACTTTGCCTCACTTTCAATTTTTTTAACCTATGGTGAGGATCTCGTTATTGATACAGCACGTTATCATCGTGACTTTATTCAAGATCCATTACTCAAGCAAAGAGTGACAGCACTGATTGGGCAAGAAGCTTTACATTCTAAACTTCATGAAGAATTAAATGACGCTTTTTTAAAGGCAGATTTGCCTGTCAAATTGTTTAGATTTCTGGCGCATCACGTTTTTGAATATGGTTTTAATCGGTTGCCTCAGCCAATGAAATTATCGCTTATGGCTGGGATTGAGCATTTTACCGCAGTGCTTGCTGAATACATGATGAATCATGAGCATATTTTCTTCGAATCTCAAGATGAGAAACAACGCGCAATTTGGATGTGGCATATGCTTGAGGAATCAGAGCATAAAGATATTGCATATGATGTGTTCCAACTTCTTTCGAGTAACTATGCTTTAAGAATAGCAGGCTTTTTCCCAGCGCTTATTACGATTTTAGTGCTGATTTCTGCTGCATCCTTAATTGTGCCATTTTATCGTAAGCCATCAAATCTAATCAGTTTAAGTTACTACAAAGATATGTACCGAAGTGTAGGTTTGATTTTTGGTCTAAAAGATGGGGTTTATGGCAGTTCGATCAAACATATTTTCGAATATCTCAAACCAGACTTCCATCCGAATGATCATGATACATCAGCGTTTTTAGAGTACTACAAAGAACGTTTATTAAATCCAGTGGATGGTATTTTAACACCATACTTTACGAAGGAATTCATGCCTGCTTTAAAGGTATAAGAATAAGGATAGTTCATGCTTTTTTTTAAGAAGAAAATTAAACCGAGCCATCAGGCTTATGCTGTGGTAACGGGTGCTGGAAGTGGTATTGGACGCAGTTTTGCATTGGAAATTGCAAAACGTGGTGGTCAAGTGGTGTGTGCTGATATTAATTTAGCTGCAGCTGAAGAAACTGTTCAGCTGATTTCTCAGACCACAGGGCAAAAAGCATTTGCTGAATCCTGCGATGTGGGAAAAAAGGAAGATGTTGAGCGATTGGCGAATCAAGCAGAAAACCTTTTTAATCATCCTGTGACACTTGTTATTAATAATGCTGGCGTGGGGTTAGGTGGTAAGTTTGATGAGATAACACTAGAAGATTGGCAATGGTGTATGCATGTCAACTTATGGGGCGTGATTCATGGTTGCCACTTTTTTGTACCGAAGTTTAAACAACAAGGTTATGGGGCAATTATTAATGTTGCTTCAGCAGCAGGATTTACAGCTGCACCTGAAATGACAGCTTATAACGTGACGAAATCTAGTGTACTTGCATTATCTGAAACGTTATCTGCAGAACTACATCAAGATAATATCCGTGTGAATGTGCTTTGCCCAACTTTAGTACCTACTAATATTATGAAGAATGGGCGATTACCTTCCAATTACTCGGGTTTAGCGGATGATTTATTGCAGAATCATGCATTTGTCACAAGCGATCAAGTTGCACAAAAAACCTTAAACAATTTAGATAAAGGCATTCTTTATACGATTCCACAACCAGACGCGAAATTATTTTGGTTGATGAAGCGTGCTTCACCGACCTTATATACCAAAATGTTAGGTGTGGGTTATCCATGGTTTAAGCGTTTTGTAAAATAATAGAGAGATAAAAGAATGACACTCGATAACGAATTAGAGAGCAATGCAGATTTAAAAATTCAAACTGCTGATCAATCTGAAAAAGCAGAAGTAAAAGTAAAGAAAAAAAATAACGCAGATAAAGAACTTAAAGTCGATCAATCACAAAAGGTGTATGACACGATTGTTGTTGGTGCAGGTATTTCCGGTATCGCTGCGGCATATAAAATGAATCAGGCAGGATATCGCGACTACATTGTGCTGGAAAAAGCGAACCGAGTTGGTGGTACATGGCGCGATAATAATTATCCAGGATGTGGATGTGATGTTCCTTCAGCCTTATATTCTTTTTCCTTTTCGCCAAGTCACAAATGGAGTCATTTGTTTGCCAAGCAGCCAGAAATCTTAAGTTATCTTGAGGAAGTGGTTGAGAAGCATCAACTGACTGAAAAAATCCAATTTAATCATGAATTAAAAACAGCACGTTGGGATAACGAGAAGGCGCAGTGGTCGTTAGAAACTTCTCAAGGAAAGTATCTAGCAAAAACGGTAATCTTTACAACGGGACCGATTACTGAGCCATCATTTCCAAAAATTAAGGGCATAGAAAGTTTCAAGGGGGAAATGTTTCACTCTGCAAGATGGAATCATGAGTACGATCTGAAAGGTAAACGTATTGCTGTTATTGGTACAGGTGCTTCAGCGATTCAATTTATTCCTCAGGTTCAGCCATTAGCGAAAGAACTCTTTGTGTTTCAGCGTACAGCACCTTGGGTGTTGCCAAAAGCTGATATGAATTTGAATGATCAAGCGAAATCACTGATCCAGAAATTTCCCGTTATTCAATCCACTTGGCGGAGCAGTATTGCCCAAATTTTAAATGGCATTAACTTTGGTTTGCGTAATCCGAAAGTGCTGAAGCCTGTGAATTTCTTAAGCAAACAATTATTGAAGTTGCAAATTCAAGATGATGAATTAAGAAAAAAAGTCACACCAAATTTTGATATTGGCTGTAAACGTCTTTTATTTGCCAACAATTATTATCCAGCATTGCAACAAGATAATGTGAAACTAATCAATGAGGGGTTGGTTGAGATTGATGGGAATACGGTCGTTGCGGCCAATGGTGAGCGTCATGAAGTAGATGTCATCATTTGGGGTACGGGTTTTGAGGTATCGCATCCGCCAATTGGTAAACGCATTTACGATATGGATGGGAAGCTCTTAGCAGATCGCTGGAAAAATAGTTCACCAGAAGCTTATTTAGGTGCAAGTATTACCAATGTACCAAATGCATTTTTGGTTCTAGGACCAAATATTCTGGTTTATGACTCATTTATTGGTATTGCTGAAGCTCAATTAGATTATATTCTTGATGGCCTACTAAAGATCAAAAAGCAAAATATTAACAAGCTTGTGATTAAAGACGACGTTGTTAAGCGACATAATCAATTGGTTCAAAAGCATCTTAAAACCACTGTATTTAATGCAGGGGGCTGTAAGAGTTACTATTTGGATGAAAATGGTCGTAACTTTGCAGCATGGCCATGGTCTCTTGCAAAATTAAAACAGCAGTTAAGCTCATTAAATTTGGATCATTATTCACAACACTGATCAAAAAAGCCTGATTTAATCAGGCTTTTTTTTGTTTGTAGATATTCTAGATATACGAGGTTTCTATTTCATTAGGGCTGAAAACAATATTTTGTTGTTAATCAGATAATAAAAAACCACCCAAAGGGTGGTTTTTTGACTGTCGACGCAGTTCGAATTAACGAACGATATCGCGTTGAACTTCGCCAGTGTAAAGTTGACGAGGACGTCCAATCTTGTATGGGCCGCTGTGCATTTCTAACCAGTGGCTGATCCAACCAACAGTACGTGCAAGTGCGAAGATTACAGTGAACATTTCTGTTGGGATACCAATCGCTTTAAGGATGATACCTGAATAGAAGTCAACGTTTGGATAAAGGTTACGCTTGATGAAGTATTCATCAGAAAGTGCGATACGCTCCAATTCCATTGCTAAAGCTAACTGTGGATCATTGATACCTAAAGCACCAAGAACTTCATCACAAGTTTCTTTCATTACTTTAGCACGTGGATCGAAGTTTTTATAAACACGGTGACCGAAGCCCATAAGTTTAACTTCTTTAGTCTTCACTTTTTCCATGAAGCCAGCAACGTTTTCTACAGAGCCGATTTCATCAAGCATCTTAAGAACAGCTTCGTTTGCACCACCGTGAGCAGGGCCCCAAAGTGCAGAGATACCAGCAGCGATACATGCATACGGATTAGCACCAGTAGAACCAGCTAAACGTACTGTTGACGTAGAAGCATTTTGTTCATGGTCAGCATGAAGCGTGAAGATACGATCCATTGCTTTTGCAAGAATAGGGTTAACTTTGTAATCACGATCTGCTGGAGTAGCAAACATCATGTACAAGAAGTTTTCTGCATAGCTTAAGTCATTACGTGGGTAAACGAATGGTTGACCAACAGTATACTTGTAGCTCCACGCAGCAAGGGTAGGAATTTTAGCAATCAAACGGATCGCAGTAATTTCACGGTGATCAACATTTTCGATATCAAGGTTGTTGTGATAGAACGCTGATAACGCACCAACAACACCAACCATAATCGCCATAGGGTGTGCATCACGGCGGAAACCGTTATAGAAGCGGCTAACTTGATCGTGAACCATAGTGTGGTTACGAACTTTAGCGTCAAACTCTTCTTTTTGCTCAGCTGTAGGAAGCTCACCATTTAATAATAAGTAGCAAGTTTCTAAATAATCAGCTTTAGTAGCTAGTTGGTCGATTGGATAACCACGGTGTAATAGAACACCTTTATTACCATCGATAAATGTGATTTTAGACTCGCAAGACGCTGTAGCCATAAAACCAGGATCAAAAGTGAAGTGACCTGCGGCCAATACATCTTTAACGTCGATTACATCTGGGCCCAATGTGCCGCTGTAAATTGGTAATTCAATTTCTTTGCCATCAAGCTGTAATACGGCTTTTTTGCCAGTTGCTTCAGACATTCAATAGATCTCCTGTCCTGGTGAATGTTTTATCTAACCCGAAATAATCTGTTGTAATCCGTGAGTTAGACGGTTTCAAAATTTGCTCTAAGCTTAGTGAGTAGTCAAAAATTGTCAATTATACTTATGGATAAAAATGACGACCTAAAGTGACTGGTTCTAAACTCAGTTAATCAGTAGGAATTTATCTGCTTTTCACTAGCGCCGCCGTATAATAAGACAATTTCAACGGTAGTGGCATAAAAAAAAAGACAAAAACGTGCATATTTTGATGATTTAAACCAAGTAATGCTTGATTATTAATACCTTTTATCAATATGTTAAAGGTTGTGAAAAGCGATTGTTTATAGAATTTGTCTGTTTTTTTAAGATGATAGACTGAATAAATAGACCAATAATGACAATGAAATATTTTTTTTCACTTTATTTACTAATTGATTAAAAAGTGTCTAATTTATAATGTTTCATTACATTTTAAGTGGTGAGCTCAACATTAGAAAATGAAGTTTATTTTGTAATTAATTTATAAGTGCATATGATTTTTATCCTTTTTTACATTTGAAATTACTCAATTCAATTAGATAAAAAAACAATGACCATGTGAGCAATATTCATTTTTCTAATTAGTTTTAAAAGTACAAATTATTTGAGAATTAATTTTCTTTAAGTTTTTGAAAAATAAGATGAATATTATATTTCTTAAAAAAATATTTTTTTGTAGTGAGTTGTGCTTTAGTCTAATTAAGACAAATCGAACATTTGAGTTCAGTAACACTAAATTAAAATAAATTGATATAAATATTAATAGCTTAGTGTTTGTATTTAAATAGAGAGATGACTTAACTGTAAGAAAGTAGATGTAAATGATTCTTATTTAAAAATATTTTATGGTTGACGCCTGCTTCGTAGGTTTGTAATTTGAAATTGCACGTTTTATAATTCCGTGTCGTATAAAGGTTTAGACAATTTATTTGTCTAACAAATGCCAGCTTTCCTTCGAATTAATTCCAACAAACTCCGGATGGAGTTTTTAACTACAGGATGCCCGCTGTGAAAAGCAACAGACCTGTCAATTTGTCCATGGGTCAAGTTTTAGACGTAAACTTAAAATCCCCTGTGGCTATTGCATCTATTTTACACCGTCTTTCAGGTGTCATCGTATTTTTACTCGTACCAGTTCTTTTATGGATCTTAGACAAATCATTGTCTTCTCCTGAGGGCTTTGCACAAGTTCAAGCTATTTTTGATAGCTTTATCGTGCGCTTCATCGTATGGGTATTTGTCGCTGGCTTAATCTACCACTTCATCGCAGGTATCAAGCATTTGCTTGCTGATATGGGTATCGCTGAAGAGTTACAAAGTGGTCGTGTAGCAGCAACAATCGCATTAATTTTATCTGCAATTGGTATCGTTGCATCATTTGTATGGATCGTACTCTAATGAAAAGTGCTACTGGTTTAACGGGTTCAGGTTCTCGCGATTGGTTTATCCAGCGTGTAAGTGCTGTAGTTTTAGCTGTTTATACTGTTGTGGTGTTTGGTTGGATCCTTTGTAATGGTGGTTTCAACTTCGAACAGTGGTACGGCTTTATGATGACATTACCGATGAAGATTTTATCTTTATTGGCAGTCTTATCTCTTGTTGCACACGCATGGATTGGTATGTGGCAAGTATTCACTGACTATGTGACGACTCGTCAAATGGGTCCATCAGCATCAGGTTTACGCCTAGTACTGACTTCAGCAGTCATTATTGCTGTATTTGCATATGCGATCTGGGCAATCCAGATTTTTTGGGCGAATTGATAGGAAACAATCATGGGCGCTATAAACCCTAAAGAAGATTATACAAATATTCCACACGAAACTTTCGATGCTGTCATCGTTGGTGGTGGTGGTTCTGGTATGCGTGCTTCTTACCAACTTGCTCAAGCTGGTTTGAAAGTTGCGGTATTGACTAAAGTATTCCCAACGCGTTCTCACACTGTAGCTGCACAGGGTGGTATTGGTGCTTCTCTTGGTAACATGCAAGAAGATAACTGGCACTACCATTTCTATGACACAGTAAAAGGTTCTGACTGGTTAGGTGACCAAGACGCAATTGAGTTTATGACTCGTGAAGCGCCACAAGTTGTATATGAACTTGAACATCTAGGTATGCCATTTGACCGTAACGCTGACGGCACAATTTACCAACGTCCATTCGGTGGTCACTCTGCGAACTATGGTGAAAAAGCTGTTCCTCGTGCTTGTGCTGCTGCCGACCGTACAGGTCACGCACTTCTTCACACGCTTTATCAAAGCAACGTGAAAATGGGTACACAATTCTTCGTAGAATGGATCGCGCTTGATTTGATCCGTAATGAAGCAGGTGATGTACTTGGTGTTACAGCAATTGACCAAGAAACAGGTAAAATTGCAGTATTCCAAGCGAAAGCAACATTGTTCGCAACGGGTGGTGCTGGTCGTGTTTACCGCGCATCTACAAACGCATATATCAACACTGGTGATGGTCTTGGTATGGCTGCTCGTGCAGGTATTCCATTACAAGATATGGAATTCTGGCAATTCCACCCAACGGGTGTTGCAGGCGCAGGCGTATTGTTAACTGAAGGTTGTCGTGGTGAAGGTGCAATCCTTCGTAACAAAGACGGCGAACCGTTTATGGAGCGTTATGCTCCAACTTTGAAAGACTTGGCACCACGTGACTTCGTATCACGTTCTATGGACCAAGAGATCAAAGAAGGCCGTGGTTGTGGTCCTAAAGGTGATTATATCCTTCTTGATATGACGCACTTGGGTGCTGATACGATCATGAAACGTCTTCCATCTGTATTTGAGATTGGTAAGAAGTTCGCGAACGTTGACATCACAAAAGAGCCAATTCCTGTTGTACCAACAATCCATTACCAAATGGGTGGTATTCCAACTAACATTCATGGTCAAGTTGTTGTTCCTGAATCGCGTGAAACTACTCCGCTAGAAGCACATTACGACAAAGACAGCGATACTTATTCTACCAATGCTGCGGATCGCAATTTCACTAAACCAGTGAAAGGTTTCTATGCGATTGGCGAATGTTCATGTGTGTCTGTACATGGTGCTAACCGTTTAGGTACAAACTCATTGCTTGACTTAGTTGTATTTGGTAAAGCTGCTGGCGAACATATCATTGACTATGTGACTAAGCATCACGGTGATGAATATGCGCCGCTTCCAACAACTGTGCTTCAGCAAACTGTCGAGCGTATCCGTCGCTTAGATGAGTCAACTTCTGGTGAGAATGCGCAAGAAGTTGCTGATGCAATTCGCGATATCGTTCAAGATCATGCAGGTGTATTCCGTACAACTGAACTTCTTGAAAAAGGTGTGAAAGAGATTCTGGCACTTGAGCCTCGTATCCGTAATATCCACTTAAAAGACAAATCAAAAGTATTTAATACTGCGCGTATTGAAGCACTTGAAGTGGAAAACTTATACGAAGTTGCAAAAGCAACCTTAATCTCTGCTGCTGCACGTAAAGAATGTCGTGGTGCGCATACTGTTGTAGATTATGAAGAATCTCCAGATCATCCAACATATCCTTACGGCCGTCGTGATGATGAGTGGATGAAGCATACTTTATGGTTCTCTGCTGATAACCGTCTTGAGTACAAGCCAGTACGTTACAAGCCTTTATCAGTTGATGCTATTCCACCTAAACCACGTACATTCTAATTGGGAGAAGTAAGATGAGTAGAGGTACTCGTACATTTAATATCTACCGCTACGATCCTGATAAGGATAAAGCACCGTACATGCAAACATTCAAGCTTGAGTTGACTGATAAGCACCGTATGTTGCTTGATGCGCTACTTGCATTGAAAGTTCAAGACGAAACTTTAACGTTCCGTCGTTCATGCCGTGAAGGTATTTGTGGGTCAGATGGTGTAAACATCAATGGTAAAAATGGTTTAGCGTGTCTTTGGAACCTAAACGATTTGCCAGAAGTAATTACTATTCGTCCATTACCAGGTCTTCCAGTAATCAAAGACTTGGTTGTAGACATGAATCAGTTCTATGATCAGTACGACAAAATTCAACCTTTCTTGATTAATAATCAACCTGCACCACCTAAAGAGCGTTTACAATCTCCAGAAGAGCGTGAGCATCTTGATGGTTTGTATGAGTGTATTCTTTGTGCATGTTGTTCAACGTCTTGCCCATCATTCTGGTGGAACCCTGATAAATTCTTGGGTCCTTCAGCATTGTTGAATGCATATCGTTTCATTATTGATTCGCGTGATACTGCAACTCAAGACCGTTTGGCTCGTTTAGACGATCCTTTCAGTTTATTCCGTTGTAAAGGTATCATGAACTGTGTATCAGTATGCCCTAAAGGTTTAAATCCAACAAAAGCGATTGGTCACATTCGTAGCATGTTGTTAGATCAAGCTGGATAATGCTGATCCAAAAAAAGCACACTTAGGTGTGCTTTTTTTTTAATCAAAACTTGATGTTAAATTTAGTTTTCGAGATATCTTGGTTGAAGTGGTTAGATTTGCCCCAATCATAAAAAAATATGCACTTTAGGGATAAATGAAAACGTTTTGCATCTGCAAATATCTTTTTAAAATGTTAAGATATCGGTTTTATGATCCAAGTTGCATATATTTAAATCTATAATTTTAGGCTTTAGTCTAATAATTATGAATTTTAATAGAATTTATCTAAATGCACCTTATATTATCTCAATGGTTTATAGTTGTATTTAGCTAATTTATGAATGGTATGTGTCAATAAAATCAGTTTGAAGTGAAGTTCATGGTAGGATTTGAACAAAATTTTTAGCATGAATATTATTCAATCTGTACATTAAATCAACATTTTGTTGGTTTGGTGTTAAGCTGAAAGCAGGGATAATGAAATTGAAAAGTTGCTTTAGAAAAGACTAATATTTTTATTTTTTTCTAAGTCAATTTGCAAAAATTGCTCGGTAATTTTATCGAGTATAAAGATGAGTGATGATGCCAATGAGGGCGTTATGATTCGTCATTGGTATTAGAAACTCTCTAATGCTATACGCCCCATGGTCTTTTGTACCAGATGGGTGAATGTCAATTTACCGATTTGGCATTATCAATCATGGGCGAGCTTAGAAAGCTCCCTGTAATGTTTTGCAATAGGAAATGGGTCCACAAATGCAAGAAGTTGCTGACGCATTGCGTCTTGACACTGAACTTTCCGCTGACAGTGCAGCGTATATTGAAGAACTTTATGAGCAGTATTTAGTTGCTCCAGAATCAGTCGGTGCTGATTGGCAAGAATACTTTGGTAAGTTCCCAAAAGGGGATCAACCACACAGCAATGTACGTGAGCAATTCCTTTTATTGGGTCGTAACTCAAACCGTATTCAGCCTGTCGTTCAAAGTTCAGTTAGTTCTGAGCACGAGCGTCGTCAGATTGGCGTATTACAATTAATCGCTGCATACCGTAACCGCGGTCATCAAAAAGCAAAATTAGATCCATTAGGTTTGGCAAAACGAGAAGAAGTGCCTGATCTTGATCTAGCGGCTCATGGTTTAACCAAATCTGACTTAGATACTGTATTCAATACAGGTAATCTTGCAATTGGCAAAACTGAAGCAACTTTAGGTGAAATGGTCAATGCGATGGAGGCGACGTATTGCGCTTCTATTGGTGTTGAATATATGCACATTGTTGACACTAAAGAGAAACGTTGGATTCAACAACGTCTTGAAGGTGTGAAAGGTCAATTTGGTTTTTCAGCAGAACAAAAGAAACATGTTCTTGAACGTTTAACTGCAGCTGAAGGCTTAGAGAAATACTTAGGCAATAAGTATGTTGGTGCTAAGCGCTTTGGTGTGGAAGGCGGTGAATCTTTCATTCCGATGGTTGATGCTGTTATTCAACGCGCAGGTTCTGTGGGATGTAAAGAAGTTGTGATCGGTATGCCACACCGTGGTCGTCTCAACTTGCTTGTCAATATCATGGGTAAAAACCCAGCAGATCTTTTCGGTGAATTTGAAGGTAAATCACTTCACAAGAAAGGTTCTGGTGACGTTAAGTATCACCAAGGTTTCTCGTCAAACGTAATGACTCCAGGTGGCGAAGTTCATTTGGCATTGGCATTTAACCCATCACACTTAGAAATCGTAGGGCCTGTAGTTGAAGGTTCAGTACGTGCTCGTCAAGTTCGTCGTAAAGACATTGGTGGTGATGACGTATTACCAGTAATCGTACATGGTGATGCTGCATTTGCTGGTCAAGGTGTGAACCAAGAAACCTTCCAAATGTCACAAACACGTGGTTATACGGTAGGTGGTACAGTTCATATTGTTGTCAATAACCAAGTTGGTTTTACAACATCAGATCCACGTGATGCACGTTCTACTGAATACTGTACTGATATCGCGAAAATGATTCAGGCACCAATCTTCCATGTGAATGGTGATGATCCTGAAGCTGTATTGTTTGTTGCTCAACTTGCACATGATTTCCGTCATACTTTCCGTAAAGACGTTGTTATCGATATGTTCTGTTACCGTCGTCGCGGTCACAATGAAGCAGATGAGCCAGCAGCAACTCAGCCAATGATGTATCAAGTCATTAATAAGAAAACGACGACTCGTGCATTATATGCTGACAAATTAGTACAAGAAGGTGTAATTGATCGTGCGACTGCAGATCAAATGATCGAAGATTACCGTGCTGATTTAGAAGCAGGTAAACATGTTGCGAATGCACTTGTACTTGAACCGAATAAAAAAATGTTCGTTGACTGGACGCCATACTTAGGTCACGAATACACTGACGTTTGGGATACTACTTTCCCTGAAGAGCGTTTAAAAGAACTTGGTCGCAAAATGCGTGAGCTTCCTGAAGGCTTCGTGATGCAGCGTCAAGTTTCTAAGGTGATCGATGATCGTCTTAAAATGCAAACTGGTGAAATGCCATTGAACTGGGGTGCAGCTGAGACTCTAGCTTATGCTTCGTTATTGGACGAGGGTTATCTTGTTCGTTTAACTGGTGAAGATGTTGGTCGTGGTACATTCTCGCATCGTCATGCGAAGCTTCATAACCAAGTAGACGGTTCGACGTATATTCCACTTTGCCATATTAAAGAAAATCAACCGCGTACAGCGATTTATGACTCATTATTGTCTGAAATGGCAGTATTGGCATTCGAATATGGTTATGCAACAACTCTACCTAAGAGCTTAATTATTTGGGAAGCACAATTTGGTGACTTCGCGAACTGTGCTCAAGTTGTTATTGACCAATTCATTGCTTCTGGTGAGACAAAGTGGGAGCGCGTTTGTGGTTTAACGATGCTTCTTCCACATGGTTTTGAAGGTCAAGGCCCAGAACACTCATCTGCACGTTTAGAGCGTTTCTTACAGCTATGTGCTGAAGAAAACATGCAAGTGATGACGCCTACAACTCCTGCACAGATTTTCCATGCTTTACGTCGTCAGGCGATTCGCCCAATTCGTAAACCAATGATTATCATGTCTCCAAAGTCATTATTACGTCACAAATTAGCGGTATCTAATCTTGATGAATTGGCGAACGGTACTTTCCAAACCGTGATTGATGAAGTTGATAACATTAATAAGTTGGATGTGACTCGTGTAGTGCTTTGCGGTGGTAAGGTTTATTACGATTTACTTGAAAAACGTCGTGAAAATGAATTGAACAACACTGCTATTGTTCGTGTTGAACAATTGTACCCATATCCAGAAGCACGTTTAGCGGAAGTACTTGCACAATATCCAAATATGAAAGAGCTTGTTTGGGCGCAAGAAGAACCGAAGAACCAAGGCGCATGGTTATTCATCGCACCACGTTTATACGAAGGTGTTATGAAGTCAGGTCAACAAATTCAAATCAGCTATGCAGGACGTGAAGCATCTGCTGCACCGGCTTGTGGCTCACCATATTTACATGCAAAACAACAAGCACAACTCGTTAACGAAGCGCTTGCGATCGTAGCAGAATAATCAGGAGAATCTTAAGAATGGCAACCGAAATTAAAGCACCGGTATTCCCAGAGTCAGTTGCAGACGGAACAATTGCAACTTGGCACAAACAACCAGGTGAAGCGGTATCACGTGACGAAGTGATCTGTGATATCGAAACGGATAAAGTTGTACTTGAAGTTGTTGCTCCTGCAGATGGTACGATTGCAAATATCATCAAAGGTGAAGGCGACACAGTTCTTTCTGATGAAGTAATTGCTACATTTGAAGCAGGTGCTGTTTCAGGTGCTTCTCAAACTCAAGCTGTTCAATCTGAAGAGAAAGTTGAGCAAGCTGCTGCTGCTACAGAAGCGGGTGCTGCTCCTGTTGTTGAACGTGCTCAAGCTCCTGTTCAAGACCAAGCTCCAGCTGTTCGTAAGGCATTAACTGAAACTGGTATTAATGCATCAGAAGTTTCAGGTACAGGTCGTGGTGGCCGTATCACTAAAGAAGATGTGGCGAATCACCAATCTAAACCTGCTGCTGCACCATTAAGCGTAGCTGTAGGTGAGCGTATTGAAAAACGTGTTCCTATGACACGTCTTCGTAAGCGTGTGGCTGAGCGTTTACTTGCTGCAACGCAAGAAACAGCAATGTTAACGACGTTCAACGAAGTCAACATGAAGCCAATCATGGACATGCGCGCTCAGTACAAAGATGCTTTTGAAAAGCGTCATGGTGCTCGTTTAGGCTTTATGTCATTCTTTGTTAAAGCTGCAACTGAAGCACTTAAACGCTACCCAGCTGTAAATGCTTCAATTGATGGTGATGATATCGTTTATCACGGTTACTATGACATCGGTGTAGCGGTATCTTCTGACCGTGGTTTAGTAGTTCCAGTATTACGTGATACTGATCGCATGAACTATGCTGAAGTTGAAAATGGTATCCGTGATTACGCATTCAAAGCACGTGATGGTAAGCTGGGCATTGAAGACATGACAGGTGGTACATTCACGATCACTAATGGTGGTACTTTCGGTTCATTGCTTTCAACACCAATTTTAAATACGCCACAAACTGCAATTTTGGGTATGCATAAAATCCAAGAGCGTCCAATGGCGGTAAATGGTCAAGTTGAAATCTTACCAATGATGTATTTAGCGCTTTCTTATGACCACCGTTTAATTGATGGTAAAGAAGCAGTAGGTTTCCTTGTAACAATCAAAGAATTGTTAGAAGAACCAGCTAAACTTATCCTTGATCTTTAATTCTAAAGAATAAATCCATGGGCTTAGAGCGATCCTCTAGGCCCATTTTTGGAGAGAAGAATGTCTCAACAATTTGATTTAGTAGTAATCGGCGGTGGTCCAGGTGGTTATGAAGCTGCTATTCGTGCAGCACAACTGGGTTTCAAAGTTGCGTGTATTGAAAAGCGTATTCATAAAGGAAAACCATCATTAGGTGGTACTTGCTTGAACGTGGGTTGCATCCCATCTAAAGCACTTTTAGATTCTTCACATCGTTATGAAGATACTGTTCATCATTTAGATGATCATGGTATTACAACGGGCGAAGTGAAATTCGATCTTCAAAAATTACTTGCTCGTAAAGATAAAATCGTTAACCAACTTACAATGGGTATTGATGGCCTGTTGAAAGGTAACGGCATTGAATGGTTGCAGGGTACAGGTAAATTATTAGCTGGTAAAAAAGTTGAGTTTGTTCCACATGAAGGTGAAACTCAAATTTTAGAACCTAAATATGTCATTCTTGCCTCTGGTTCTGTTCCTGTAAATATTCCTGTTGCTCCTGTAGATCAAGATCTTATCGTTGATTCTACTGGCGCGCTTGAATTCCAAGAAGTACCTAAGCGTTTAGGTGTAATTGGTGCAGGTGTAATTGGTCTTGAACTTGGATCAGTATGGCGTCGTTTGGGTGCAGAAGTTGTTGTTTTTGAAGCAATGGATGCATTTTTACCAATGGCTGATAAAGCTTTGGCAAAAGATTACCAAAAAGTATTAACTAAGCAAGGTCTTGATATTCGTGTTGGCGCAAAAGTAGCTGGTACAGAAATCAATGGTCGTGAAGTGACAGTTAAGTACACTCAAGGTGGCGAAGACAAAACTCAGACTTTCGACAAATTGATCGTTTGCGTGGGTCGTAAAGCGTATGCAGAAGGTTTATTAGCAGAAGATTCTGGCATTAAACTTACTGAACGTGGTTTGGTTGAAGTAAATGATTGGTGTGCAACTTCTGTTGAAGGTGTATATGCAATTGGTGACTTAGTACGTGGTCCAATGCTTGCACATAAAGCAATGGAAGAAGGCGTAATGGCTGTTGAACGTATTCATGGTCACGCAGCTCAAGTGAACTATGATACGATTATTTCTGTGATTTATACACACCCTGAAGCGGCGTGGGTTGGTTTAACAGAAGAACAAGCGAAAGAAAAAGGTCACGAAGTTAAAACAGGTCAATTTGGTTTCGCAGCAAATGGTCGTGCGATGGCAGCTGGAGAAAATGCTGGTTTCGTAAAATTTGTTGCTGACGCTAAAACGGATCGTTTGCTTGGTATGCACGTGATTGGACCTGCTGCGTCTGATATCGTTCACCAAGGCATGATCGCACTTGAATTTGTATCAAGCGTTGAAGATCTTCAATTAATGACATTTGGTCACCCAACTTTCTCTGAAGTAGTTCATGAAGCTGCGTTAGCAGTAGATGGGCGAGCGATTCACGCGATTCAGCGTAAACGTAAATAACACAAAAAAGAGCGGCTGAGGCCGCTCTTTTTGCATTTGGTGGTTGTTTTTGTTTGAATAATCATCTAAAAATAGAATACTAAATTTAATAAATGCCAATATTTATTGCGAAGGAAGTTTAAATATTGGTGTGTCATAAAAAGTGAAAAGTAGTAAAAGGTAAAACAATGAATTTACACGAGTATCAGGCGAAATCGCTGTTAAAAAAATATGGTATGCCAGTTCAGGAAGGCATCATCGCTACAAATGCAGAGGAAGCAGTAAAAGCATTTGAACAGCTAGGCGGCAAATTCGCTGTTATGAAAGCACAAGTACATGCCGGTGGGCGTGGAAAAGCTGGCGGCGTTAAAGTCGTTAAGTCAGCTGATGAAGCAAAAGAATATGCTTCGCAAATTATTGGTACTCGTTTAGTTACATATCAAACGGATGCAAATGGGCAACCAGTTAACAGTGTACTCGTTGCAGAAGATGTCTATCCAGTTGAGCGTGAATTGTATTTAGGCGCAGTTGTTGATCGTTCATCACGTCGTATTACTTTCATGGCTTCTACTGAAGGTGGTGTCGAAATTGAAAAAGTCGCTGAAGAAACTCCAGAAAAAATTATTAAAGTTGAAGTAGATCCATTGGTTGGCTTACTTCCTTTCCAAGCTCGTGAAGTCGCTTTTGCTTTAGAGCTGAAAGATAAACAGATTAATCAATTTGTTAAAATTATGTCTGCAGCTTATCAAGCGTTCGTAGAAAATGATTTCGCATTGTTTGAAATTAATCCATTGTCAGTTCGTGAAAATGGTGAAATTTTGTGTGTTGATGCCAAGGTCGGTATTGATTCGAATGCTTTATATCGTTTGCCAGAAGTTTCTGCTTTAAGAGATAAATCGCAAGAAAATGAGCGTGAGCTCAAGGCATCTGAGTTTGACCTTAACTATGTTGCTTTAGAAGGTAATATTGGTTGTATGGTGAATGGAGCAGGTCTTGCAATGGCAACCATGGACATCATTAAACTCTATGGTGGTCAACCAGCAAACTTCTTGGATGTAGGTGGTGGCGCAACCAAAGAGCGTGTAATTGAAGCATTCAAGATCATTTTAGCGGATCAGTCAGTACAAGGTGTGCTGATCAATATCTTCGGTGGTATTGTGCGTTGTGACATGATTGCTGAAGCAATTATTGCAGCGGTTCAAGAAGTAAATGTAACAGTGCCTGTTGTTGTTCGCTTAGAAGGGAATAATGCAGAACTAGGTGCAAAATTACTTGATGAATCTGGTCTTAAACTAATTTCTGCAAACGGCTTATCTGATGCCGCAGAAAAAATTGTTGCTGCAGTAAAAGCATAAGGAGTATCAATCATGAGCGTATTAATTAATAAAGACACTAAAGTATTGGTACAGGGCTTTACGGGTAAAAATGGTACATTCCACTCAGAACAAGCTTTGGCTTATGGTACTAAGGTTGTGGGTGGTGTGACTCCAGGTAAAGGCGGTCAAACTCATTTAAATCTACCTGTATTCAATACAATGAAAGATGCAGTGAAAGAGACTGGTGCTGATGCATCGGTCATTTACGTTCCTGCACCATTTGTATTGGATTCTATCGTTGAAGCAGTTGACTCTGGCGTTGGACTGATTGTTGTTATCACTGAAGGTGTACCAACCATTGATATGCTGAAAGCGAAACGCTATCTAGAAACCAATGGAAATGGCACTCGCTTAGTGGGTCCAAACTGTCCAGGTGTTATCACGCCGGGTGAATGTAAGATTGGTATTATGCCAGGACATATTCATCAGCCAGGACGAATCGGTATTATTTCGCGTTCTGGTACGTTGACCTATGAAGCTGTTGCACAAACTACGAAGTTAGGATTAGGTCAATCAACGTGTATTGGTATTGGTGGAGATCCAATCCCTGGTATGAATCAGATTGATGCTTTGAAACTGTTCCAAGATGATCCAGACACAGATGCAATTATTATGATTGGTGAGATTGGTGGTACAGCTGAAGAAGAAGCGGCAGAATATATCCAATCAAATGTGACCAAACCTGTTGTTGGTTATATTGCTGGTGTGACTGCACCGAAAGGTAAGCGAATGGGTCATGCTGGTGCTATTATTTCAGGTGGTAAAGGCACGGCAGAAGAAAAATTTGCTGCGTTTGAACGTGCTGGAATGGCATATACACGTAGCCCAGCTGAACTTGGTTCAACGATGCTAGAAGTACTTAAAGAAAAAGGTCTAGCTTAATGCTTTAAGTAAAAAAGCCTCCTGAGTGGAGGCTTTTTTTCATGCATAATAATAAGATATAGAAACGTAAAATTAATATGATTCAAAATTTAAAACTTTATTTACAAGCTTTGATGTTTTTTTCAATTTCTGCTGTTCACGCGAATTCCTTGGATCATGATGAAAATACGAATGATCAAAATCTCATTTTTAATTTTTTTGAAGCTCAGCAAGAACTTCACTATGAGCCTGCCATAGAGGATTTAAATAGTGAACAGACCAAGATTGCAGAATTAAATGAGAAAGAATATTCGAGATTTGATGTATTGACGCATTCAATTTTTCAATCCGAACGTATTCAATTTTTTAATTTCACGGCTTTTGATCGGAATGAATTGAAGAATAAACTTGATACAGGTCATTTTGACTTATCAAATCTGGCACAATTAAGCATTACGTTTGGATATGGTGTTGAGTATTTGCTGAAACAGAATCAAACGATAGGCTACGAGTTTTTATCCTCGTTTCCCTACGATCGAGGCAGATTGATTCGGATTTTTTGGAATCAGACATTTTAAATGTCTAATCTATTTTTCGATAAAGGCCTGATTTAACTGTTCCAGCTTTGGTTTCTTTTATGAGGTGCCATGAAGAAGGTAGATTAAGTGATGACAATGGTTGATCGGCTTCGACATAAATAAATGCATCTGCTTTGAGTTTTGGGTCAATCAATGAAGCCAACTCCTCCCAAAGATTTAAACTATAGGGAGGATCTAAAAAAACTACATCGAATTGATTGTTTGAAAGTTGTTTTAGCGCGATTTGGGCAGTGCTTTGAATCAGTTTTGCATTATTCACATTTAAAAGCGCTAAGTTTGATTTTAAAAATTTATTTTGCTCTAAATTAGGTTCGATCATCGTGACATGAGCTGCCCCTCGAGATAGCGCTTCAAAACCTAATGCACCAGATCCAGCGCAAACATCTAGCACCTGCGCTTGTTGAATATCCCACATTAACCAATTAAATAAAGTTTCGCGTACACGATCTGGTGTTGGTCTTAAACCCTCAATAGTGGCAAAAGGTAATACACGGCGTTTCCATTCACCACCAATGATGCGGAGTTGATTTTTCATTTATTGACTCGTGTTACGTTGAGTGTCAGTGTTTGCATTCGTTGCATTCGTTGCATTCGTTGCATTCGTTGCATTCGTTGCATTCGTTGCATTCGTTGCATTCGTTGCACTGTTGCTGTTACGTGATGTTTGGAGTTCACGAGGAAGTGCATTTGGATCGGCTGACAAATTAGTAGATCCGCTAGGTAATTCACCAGGCTTAATGCCTGCTGTCATTAAGCCGCCGCTGACAACATGATTCATCGGCTTTATTGGCTTACGATCACGATGGAGTAACCAATAATCTAATACAGGACGTGCGAGCGCGGTTGCTCCTGAACCTCCACGACCATTTTCCCATATCACTGCAATCGCTATTTCTGGGTTGTCGGCAGGGGCGAAGCCTACAAATAAGCCGTGATCGAGTTGACGTTCAGTTAATAAAGCTTCGTTATACTTTTTACCTTGCGCAATACTCTTGACCTGAGCGGTACCTGTTTTACCCGCAATTTGATATTGCAGTCCACCTCGAATCCCTTTACCTGTTCCAGATTGGATCACATCCACCATGGCATCACGCATCTTAATCCAATCTTCATCAGTACCATTGAAGGCAATTTTATAATCTGGTGCATTGTGGACTTTGAATTGCTTTGTTCCTTTGGTTTCACGCAATACATGCGGTGTAACATGGGCGCCATGATTTGCGGTAATTGCAGTTGCCATCGCGAGTTGTAAAGGGGTAGAAGTGAATGCACCTTGCCCAATACTGACTGAGATTGTTTCACCTTTGAGCCATTTAGAATTGCGAGTACGCATTTTCCATTCTGGCGAAGGATACAAGCCTGTGCTTTCGCTAGGAAGGTCTACACCCGTTTTCTCACCAAATCCAAACTGACGCATCCATGTGTTCATACGATCAATCCCCATCTGGTAAGAAAGAACGTAATAGTAAGTATCACATGAGACAACAATGGACTTGTGCATATTGACTACACCATGACCCGTTTTTTTCCAGTCACGGAATTTGTGGGAGTCTCCTGGTAAGTGGAAATAACCTGGATCTGAAATAGCAGTTGACCAATCGACAATACCGTAGTGAATACCCCCTAATGCAGCCATAGGCTTAATGGTAGAACCTGGTGGATAAGTCCCTTGAACTGCGCGGTTATACAACGGCTGATCTAAATTGTCACGCAGCGCACTATAATCTGTATGACTGATACCAGTCACGAATAAATTTGGATTGAAACTTGGACTCGAAACGAGTGCCAAAATTTCACCTGTACGTGGATCCATTGCAACAATTGCACCACGACGCCCCGCAAGTTGCTCAGCAGCTACTGTTTGGAGACCATAATCAAGTGATAAATAGAGGTCATTACCGCGTACAGAATCTTTACGCCCTAATTTCCGTAAAACATTACCGAAAGCATCTGTCTCAATAGATTCAAAGCCAGGTGAGCCATGCAACAGGTCTTCGTAAAATTTTTCTACACCAATTTTACCGATCAGGTTGGTACCTGCGTAAGCATCTTTATCAATGCTTTTGAGTTCTTTATCGTTAATACGACCGACATACCCAATAACATGGGCAAATAATTCACCATGCGGGTAATAACGCGTCATTTGGGTTTCAATAGAAACACCAGGAAATTTAAACTTTACTTCACTAAATTTAGCGATATCTGTTTCAGTTAAGTTTAGTTTAAGCGTGACACGTTCAGTCTTTTTTGCGGTTTTCACACGACTCATGAAGCGTTCGATGTCTTCTTCGCTCAAGTCAATAATCTTTCTAAGGCGTTCTACTGTATCTTCAATATCAGGTACATCCGCTTTACTTAATGTAGCCGTAAAAACTGGATAATTGTCAGCCAGTAGAATGCCGTTACGATCAAAAATATAACCGCGGGCAGGGGAAATCGGTTGTAAACGAATTCGGTTTTTGTCCGATGCATCTTTAAACTGGTCGTAATGCACAATTTGCAAATAAGCATATCGAGACAATAGAACAATTAAAAAAAAGATTACCACGCAAATAGCAAACACCACTCGACTGCGAAAAATTCGCTTTTCTTGTTGTACATTCTTCAGTGGGAACTGCTGCTTCATAGATCTTTACTTTTTTGCGGGTAAAAGCTGACTTTATATCAAAGTATTTTAACTCAGATTGACTATAAAATTTGAAAAATTAATAAATAGTTCGTATGTTATAAAAATTAAAATTTGACCAAATAGACACTAATTTTAAAGCTTGTTGTATATAAGAACGAAAATTATTCTGTTAAAGTCGAATCACTATGGATGAATAATAATATTGTTCTCAGTTTGAGAAAATGGAGAAAATAATGAGAAAAATCGTTTCCTTTGCTGTCATGATGTGGGTAGGGAATTTAGCATACGCAGATTTTTCATCGTTTTATCCTGAAGCAAAATTGAAACCAGAACAATTTTCTAAAATAAATGTGGGTGCTGGTGTTACACAACGGTTAGCGCATGGGAATTTAGAATACGTCACTCCATACGGTATTGGATACGGAAAGCTTGGCGCTTTCTTAAATGACGACCACGATGTGGGTGCTCAAGTCGGTTTTCGTTACCCAATAATTCTCGGAACTAAGGACTTAAATGGATTTTATTTAGGTGCATTTGCTGGTCATCTAAAATCAAAAACAGTCAATGGTGAAAAGGAATCTCAACTCGGTGGTGGTATAGATTTATCTTATGTCATGCTGAATAAAGAAAGAATTAGTACATTTAGTGTAGGGATAAAAGCAGGAGAGGAAATCACGCAAGGAAACCAAGTGATTTTTGAAACTAAACCAGAACTACAGTTTGCTTACACCTTAAGTGTAGGATTTTAGAAAGCTTTATGGTTTTATACCTCAAGTTCGACTGCAATTAGATATATGAATATGAGAGTCATGAATGTTTGGATATGTGAGTGATTTGTGGCAAGCCTTCGTCAATCGACCTGATTTTTATGCAGTACTGAGTATTATCCCAGTAACCGCATTTGTGACTTGGGCTCACGTCTGGATGGCACTCAAGATGGTGTTTTATCCAATTAAGTTTTGGGGTTTTCACTTAGGTCCGCTTCCGGTGGGATGGCAAGGAATTGTTCCACGTAAGGCAGGACGTATATCGGGTATTATTACCGACAATACACTATCAAAACTTGGCTCCTTACGAGAGTTCTTAGATGCGATGGATCCCGAGGATACTGCTCGTATCATTGGTGAACAGGTTGGCTTTGAGTTAGAGCACTTAATTGATGAAGTGATGATGGATCGCAATGCGGTTCTATGGGAAAACTTACCTTACTCAATCAAGAGACGTATTTATGCGCAAGCACATAAGCAACTTCCAAATGTTTTGAAAGAGCTCGTAACCGAATTAACTTTAAATGTTGAGTCGCTCGTGGATATGCGTGCGATGGTAGTGAGTCAAATGGAAGGCGACCGTCAATTGATGGTCAATATGTTCCTAAAAGTGGGTCAAAAAGAAATTAACTTCATTTGGCATATCAGTGCATTAATCGGTATGTTCTTCGGTATCTTCCAAATGATCGTTTGGTTTGTGGTGCCTTGGCATTGGACTGTACCATTCTGGGCAGCAATTTGGGGCTTTTTAACAAATTGGATTGCAATTTGGATGGTATTTAATCCAGTTGAACCACACTATATACGTTATCCACAATTCTTTGAATTAACGAAAGATCGTAAATTCCCTTGGATAAAACCTGTCATTCCACGCATTGGTTCTTATAATATTCAAGGTGCGTTTATGAAGCGCCAAGAAGAAGTATCTGATGTATTTGCACGTGTAGTGACTGAAGATTTGATTACATTGAAATCTATTATGATGGAAATGATGTATGGTGGAAAAAAAGACAAAACACGCCGTATTGTTAAACGTCATATCAATGAAATCATGGAAACACCATTGGTTCGTACATCATTACAGCTATCTTTAGGTCCAAAAGAGTATGCAAAACTCAAGACAGACTTGATCGATCGCTCAATTGAAATTACGATGGTGCCTGTATGCGACCCAGCTTTTAATGCGAGCCGCGCACAGAAAATCTATCAAATGTTTAAAGAACGTATCCGTGAATTAACGCCGCGCGAGTTTCAAAATCTATTACGTCCTGCATTCCAGGAAGACGAATGGATCTTAATTGTGCTAGGTGGGGTAACAGGTTTCTTCGCGGGTCTGATTCATTTATTTGTGGCTTTCTTATAAATAGATGCTGGATTGGTGCCTACCAAAGACATTAACCAAGTATCGTCGATATAGTTAAAATGAGGATGTTTATTTATGCGCATTATATTACTCGGACCACCTGGAGCAGGTAAAGGTACTCAAGCTCAGTTGATCTGCAAGCGCTACAATGTCCCACAAATTTCAACCGGTGATATGCTCCGTGCTGCAATTCGTGAAGGAACTGAACTCGGTCTACAGGCAAAATCTGTAATGGACAATGGTGGTCTAGTTTCTGACGAACTGATTATTGGTCTGGTTAAAGAGCGTATTGCACAACCAGATTGTGCAAATGGTTGTATCTTTGATGGTTTCCCTCGTACGATTCCTCAAGCTGAAGCTTTGGAAAAAGAAGGCATTGATATTGATCACGTGATCGAAATTGATGTGCCTGATGAAGAAATCGTTAAACGCTTATCGGGTCGTCGCCAACATCCAGCATCAGGTCGTGTTTATCATATCGTCTACAACCCACCAAAAGTGGAAGGCAAAGATGATGAAACTGGTGAAGATTTAGTTCAGCGTCCAGATGACCAAGAAGAAACAATTCGTAAGCGCTTAGGTTCGTATCATACTGAAACTGAACAGTTGGTTGGCTTTTACCAAGGGCGTGCAGCTTCAGGTGAAAATGCGCCAACGTATGATAAGTTGAATGGACTTCGTCCTATTGAAGAAGTTCAAAAAGAACTTTTTGCAATTTTAGATCAAACTAAATAACCATTATTCAGCTTTGACAAAAAAGAAGCCCTAAGTCATATTAGGGCTTCTTTTTTATGATGTTAAGGTAAACAAGTGCAAAATATTGCTATTATTTTATTGATGCTTGCATGCTTGGCAGTATTGTCTTTTTTGGTATTTATAAGTTTTAAATTACTTCGCGATAGTCAAAAACAGATGAAATTAGATAAAGAGAAAAAAGATCAAAAAAAATCTCTTGATCGTTAAACCTGTTTTAAATCGATCTGTCTTGTCGCTCCATATTCGAAACGTTCAGGCCAGTTGCACACGTCACTCACAACACATTCATTGCACTTTGGCTTCCGCGCAATACAGCAATAACGTCCATGTAAAATTAACCAATGATGAGCGTCTACAATAAACTCTTTTGGAATCACTTTAACTAGACGGTGTTCAACTTCGAGTACATTTTTTCCTACCGCAAGTCCAGTACGATTACCTAATCGAAAGATGTGGGTATCAACGGCCATGGTTGGTTGACCAAAAGCGGTATTTAATACCACATTTGCAGTTTTTCGACCTACGCCCGGAAGTGCTTCTAAATCAGCACGGTTGTTAGGAACAGTACTGTTGTGTTGTTTAATCAATATTTCACAAGCTTTGATGACATTTTCAGCTTTAGAGTTATAGAGACCTATTGTTTTAATATAAGATTTTAATCCTTCTACACCTAAGGCATAGATTGCTTCAGGTGTGTTTGCTACAGGGAAAAGCTTATCTGTGGCCTTATTTACGCTTACATCAGTGGCTTGTGCTGATAAGGTCACAGCAACTAACAACTCAAAGGGTGAAGAATAATTCAGCTCTGTTTTAGGGTTTGGGCGTTGAGCTCTTAATCTTTCAAAAAAAATTTGAATTTGGTTTTTTGTCATGTTTTTTACAGTTTTAGGTGTTTTAACGTTCATTTAAACACCCTCAATTGAATTGAGTTTTTCATATAAAGTATTGAGTTGCTCTTGCTTATCGACACTCTCACGTACAGCAAGTTGTTTTTCAAGCTTTTTAATTTGTGTACGTAATTTGGCAAGTTCGATTGTAGATTTTGCATCTAATGTCTTATGAAGCGCTGTTTTTTTTATCGTTTGAATAGTAGGTACTGATTGTAATTGTTTTGAAAATTGAGCAAAAAGTGCAGTATCAATTTCAGCTTTAACGACAGGACCTTTGCGATGAAGTCTGCGATTTTCCTCACGTTGAATATGAGCATAATATCGATTTCTAAGATCGTTTTGTTCTAGGATGCGGGCTTGCTCATTTGGTATGGGCTGTAAATCTTCAACGAGATCGATACAGTCGACTGGACAAGGAGGAATACATAATTCGCATCCAGTGCAAAGATCAGTTAACACAGTATGCATTAATTTTCCTGATCCAATAATGGCATCAACAGGGCAAGCACTGATGCATTTAGTGCAACCAATACACTCGTCTTCACGTATGATTGCTTTCATACGCTGTGGACGACCATCAGACTGAATTGGCCAAACGCTTTCTTCAGCTTTAAGCTTAGGGCGATTCAGTACGTGAGCAATTGCGTCAGCAACAGGTTGACCGCCAGGTACACATTTATTTGCGTCTTCTCCTTCTACAATAGCTTTAGCATAAGGTAAACAACCATCACGGTGGCCACATAGGCCACATTGGGTTTGAGGTAGGAAAGCATCAACTTGTTGTATCAATGAGATTTGTGCGTGCATGTACGTTAAAACTTAATCAAGCGAAAAGGAGATCGATCATAGGTGCGAAATATGAATGATTTTAACATGATTAGTATTAGTTTGGGGTGCGCTGTTATGGGTCATTTATTGCGCAATAAAAGCGCTGAATAAGCATCAATACATAATTAAAAGTAATGAATTTGATAATTTAAAATTATTAAATACTATAATTAAGTAATTGAAATTAAAAAAATATTAAAAAAAATTATGAAAACTATTGTACAGTGCCTGTAAAAGATATTTAATACTTTGCGCCAAAACTTATCAATATATTGAAATTTTGACCAATTTTGATCCATTTTCTGCTGAGGATTAAGCGTTGAAATACAACAGCCTTAACGACTTCCTAGACTACGTTAAAACACGTGATGCACATCAACCAGAATTTCTTCAAGCTGTTGAAGAGGTGATGACAAGCTTATGGCCTTTTATTGAAAAGAACCCTAAGTATGCAGCTCATGGTTTATTAGAACGTTTAGTTGAACCTGAACGTGCGATTCAATTCCGCGTTTCTTGGGTTGATGATCAAGGTCAAACACACGTTAACCGTGCGTTCCGTGTTCAGTACAACTCAGCAATTGGTCCATTCAAAGGTGGTATGCGTTTCCACCCTTCAGTGAACCTTTCAATCCTAAAATTCTTAGGTTTTGAACAGACTTTCAAAAATGCGTTAACTACACTACCAATGGGTGGTGGTAAAGGTGGTTCTGATTTTGACCCTAAAGGTAAATCAGAAGGCGAAATCATGCGTTTCTGCCAAGCACTCATGATCGAGTTATACCGTCACTTAGGTTCTGACACAGATATTCCTGCGGGTGATATTGGTGTTGGTGGCCGCGAAGTTGGTTACATGGCGGGTATGATGAAGAAGCTCAGCAATGACACTTCATGCGTATTTACAGGTAAGGGTTTAACTTTTGGTGGTTCACTAGCGCGCCCTGAAGCAACTGGTTACGGTACAGTGTATTTCGCTGAGGAAATGCTTAAGACTCGTAACGACAGTTTCAAAGACAAGGTAGTTACAATTTCTGGTTCGGGTAACGTTGCACAGTTTGCTGCTGACAAAGCAATGTATTTGGGCGCAAAAGTTGTTTCACTTTCAGATTCAGCTGGTACTGTATACATTAAAGATGGTTTAACTCCAGAGCTTTTAGCTGAAGTAATGGAGCTTAAAAACGTTCAACGTGGTCGTATCTCAGAGTTTGCAGCGAAACATGGCTTTGAATATCTTGAAGGGCAACGTCCTTGGGGTATTAAGTGTGATATCGCACTTCCATGTGCAACACAAAATGAATTAGATGCTGATGATGCGGATAAATTGCTTGAAAATGGTGTGATTTGCGTAGCTGAAGGTGCAAATATGCCTTCTACACTTGCAGCAGTTGAAAAATTCGTTGAAGCAAAAATTCTTTATGCTCCAGGTAAGGCATCCAATGCAGGTGGTGTTGCAACTTCTGGTCTTGAAATGTCTCAAAATGCGCTTCGTTTAGGTTGGTCTTTCGAAGAAGTAGATGAGCGTTTACATGCAATCATGAAAGAAATTCACCGTAACTGCGTAAAATTTGGTACTCAAGAAGATGGTACTGTGAATTACGTAGATGGTGCGAACATTGCTGGTTTCGTAAAAGTTGCTGATGCGATGTTAGCTCAGGGTGTATTCTAAGAATATATTCAAGAATAAAAAACCGAGGCTTAGCCTCGGTTTTTTATTATTTATAGAGAACCTTTTACAGCTTCTCGCTCTACAGCCATATCAAAAATATAAGCATACTTAGACTGATCTGCAGCAGGATTTTTGATTTCATAGCGTTTTACACGAATGATTTGACGTTCATTCGGACTATGAGAAAAACCTTCAATTTGATCGTAGAATAAAGTCCAGTCTTTATCGACTTGCGTTTTAATACCACTATCGTTGTATTTTATTTCTCTGACTTGTAGACAAGTTTGGGGAGCTACACCTGTACATTGTTTAGTTTCTGGCGAAATTTCAAGAAATATGGTTTCACCTTGAGTTTTGTATTTGGTTTCAGGTGTCATTTTACCCGTGAAGATAATCTTTTCACCATTCGGCTGTACCAAAGTCAACGTTGGATTATCACGATCATTTAAATTAAGCACGAAAGGAACAGCAGCTTGGGAAAATAGATTTCCAGCAAAGCGTTCTTGTTCGGCAGCCAAACCATTACATCCCTTCATGGTAGATGCAAGTTGAGCAGCTACGATAGTATTGTTTTTTAGCTCAAACCCGCCAAATAAAGTATTGCAGCTCGTATGAATTGAAAGTTTTTTATCAGTGGTGAAGTTTAAAGTGATTGGTTGAGGCGCATTTTGTGGATTGGCTTGCCATTGGTATGCAGAGAGAGTTTGATCAGCATTTTGTTGTTGAAGCACAGACACAGCTAAATCCCCAGCTTTTTGTAGATCGGAAGTCTGACACGCAGCAAGTGTGATAGGCAAAATAGCCAAGGCAATTAATTTTAATTTCATAACAAGTTTTCTAAATTGTATTGATCCGAGGAAGGATAACGCAGGAGATCTAAAAAATTATGGATACATTCTGCACTTTTCAGTATCAAAATGTATCCATTGATCGATGATTATTTCGTGATGGTCATTTAAAAAATGATATTTTATTTTCTCTCAATCAAAGCGATAAATATCCATTCCTAAAGCACCCATGGTAAAACTACTATGTACAATGCTAAAACGATCACCAGTGCCCATAGAGAAAAATAAAGGTGCAAAGTGTTCTATCGTAGGGTGGTTACGATGAACAAAAGGAATCGTATTCCACGCTAAAATAGCAGGATAATCCGAATGAGTGAGCTGCTGCACCACGTAGTTTCTAAAAGTTGATGCCCATTCTGGAACTTCACTCGTTTCACCATGCCAAGCAAGCTCTCTTAAATTATGAGTAATGCTTCCCGAGCCAATTAATAATATTTGCTGATCTCTTAATGGAGCGAGAGCTTGACCAATTTTAAATATCGCTTCAGCAGACATCGTCATGGGTAAAGAGATTTCGACTACGGGGATATCAGCTTCTGGATACATATGTAATAAAGGCATCCATACGCCATGATCACGAGGTCGTGTACTATTGGCATGTGCAGTAATTTGTGCCTCAGCGAATAAATTTAAAACTTGTTCAGCAACATCTGGAGCACCAGGGGCAGGATAGCGAATTTCATACAGTTCATCTGGGAAACCTCGAAAATCGTGCCATGTTTCAGGTCTAGCCCCCGTACTTACTTCGAGTGCATTGCTTTCCCAATGTGCAGACATGACGATTATCGCTCTAGGTTTGGGCAAATTGAGACTCAAGCGATGTAAAGCTGGACCAACCTGTTCAGGATTCAAAGCCAGCATTGGAGAGCCATGTGAGATGAATAAGCCAGGTAGCGTTTGAATAGTCATGAGGTTGGTTCCATTCTTAGGTGTATGAGGTGATCATCGCAAATTTTAGAAGTCAGAGTAACCATTTAAATTTGAACATCATGTTGCAAATTCGGAACGATTATCCAGCACGATGGTACGGATGGTTATGATTAATGCTCATGGCACGGTAAAGTTGTTCAATCAACAGAATGCGAACCATAGGGTGGGGTAGCGTTAATTTAGATAAAGACCAGTGCCAAGCAGCAGCTTTACGAACTGCATCAGAATGTCCATCAGGTCCACCAATCGCGAGTACAACATCATTCCCTTCAAGCATCCAACCTTTCATGGTTTCAGCTAATTTTTCTGTACTAAACTCTTTTCCTCCCACTTCAAGTGCAATTAAAAGTTCATTTCCTTTCAGTGCATTTAAAATGCTATCGCCTTCGATATTACGGTATTTTAAAATATCAGCTTCAGAGTCATTCTTTCCGCGTTTCGCCATAGGAAGCTCAACAATTTGAGTTTGTACAAAAGGTTGAATTCTTTTGAAATAATCTTCAAAACCAGTAAGAACCCATGCTGGCATTTTTTGACCAATGGTCAAGATACGAATTTTCATGAAAATGTGTCACTAGAAGTTTCACGATATTATACATTTCAAAGTGATGAATTTATAAATTCAAAAGTTAAAACATAATGGGTTGTTAATTTTGCATCCATTGACATCTTATAAAAAAGAGAGCCTAAGCTCTCTTTCTTCACTTAAAAGACCGATTAGTGTCGTGCAGATTTTGATTCGTCAACTGCTTTCACAATGGGTGTTTTTACTAATGGTTTAGGCATAGAGGTTAATGCTAGTGGTAAAATTTCATCAATTGATTTTACAACTTTGATATCTAAACCTTCTTTCACATTATCAGGAATTTCGACTAAATCACGTGCATTTTCCTGTGGAATAAAGACCATTTTTACACCGCCACGATGTGCAGCCAGTAATTTTTCCTTTAAACCACCAATACGCATTGCACGGCCACTCAAGCTAGTTTCACCAGTCATTGCAATATCAGGTCGAATCGCAATGCCAGTAAACGCTGAAACTAATGCTGTCGTCAAAGCAAGACCAGCTGAAGGACCATCTTTAGGCGTAGCGCCTTCAGGTAAGTGCACGTGAATATCGGTTTCTTCAAAGCGAGTAGAATCGATACCCAAAGCATCAGCTCGTGTACGCACTACGGTCATCGCTGCAGTAATAGACTCCTTCATAACATCACCTAAAGAACCAGTGGTTACAAATTTGCCTTTACCTTTCATTGCTGCAACTTCAATTGTCAGTAGTTCACCACCAACTGAAGTCCAAGCTAGACCATTAACACGACCGACTTGAGCTTCTTCTTCCGCCATACCAAAATCGAATTTATGCGGCCCTAAGTAGTCAGGTAGATTTGCCGAATTAACTTCAATTTGAAGATTTTTCGCTTTTTTACTAACCGCTTCTTTAACCACTTTACGTGCGATTTTAGAGACTTCACGCTCTAAACTTCGAACACCAGCTTCACGTGTATAGCGTTGTACGATATCTCGAATTGCTTCTTCGTGTACACTTAATTCCTTAGCACGTAAGCCATTATTCTTGATTGCTTTAGGTACTAAGTAACGCTCAGCAATATTGATTTTCTCTTCCTCTGTATAACCAGGAAGGCGAATGACCTCCATACGATCTAACAAAGCTTCAGGTATATTCATACTGTTTGCAGTACAAATAAACATGACTTCAGATAAATCAAGATCAAGATCGAGATAGTGATCGTTGAATTTGTGATTCTGTGAAGGATCAAGCACTTCTAACAAGGCAGATGCAGGATCACCACGATGATCTTGAGCCATTTTGTCAATTTCATCGAGTAGGAATAAAGGGTTTTTTACACCGACTTTAGAAAGTGATTGCACAATCTTACCTGGCATCGCACCAATATAAGTTCTGCGATGTCCACGAATCTCAGCCTCATCACGAACACCACCAAGTGCCATTCGAACGAATTCGCGACCTGTTGCTTTAGCTACAGACTCACCTAATGAGGTTTTACCTACACCAGGAGGACCTACGAGACACAATACTGGTCCACGTAGTTTTTTTACACGTGATTGAACAGCGAGATATTCAACGATACGCTCTTTAACTTCATCCAAACCATAATGATCAGCATCAAGAATATCTTGAGCTTTAGCAAGATTAATACTTACTTTGCTCGCCTTATTCCATGGTGTATCTAAAATAGTTTCGATGTAATTTCGAACGACCGCAGCTTCACTCGATGCAGGCTGCATTGCTTTGAGCTTACGGAATTCACCTTCTGCTTTTTTACGAACATGCTCAGGAAGATCAGCTTCAGCTAAACGTTTTTCAATCTCTGCGATATCATCTTCAGCACCGCCATTCATGTCAGAAAGTTCACGCTGAATAACTTTCATTTTTTCATTTAGAAAATATTCGCGCTGATTCTTTTCCATTTGACGTTTTACATTGTCATGTAAATTTTGCTCAATCTGTTGTTCTTCAGACTGTTGAAGCAAATAAGTCATTAACTCTTGTAAATGAGCTTCAAATTCATCGTGTTCGAGGAATTTTTGTTTCACTTCGATATTTAACGGCACGCGTGTTGCGACGAAGAACATGAGTTGCAATAAATCATCGATTTTATTTGCAGCATTAATTAACTCACGCGCATTACGTAGTTTTGCTTCAGCGTATTGGCTGAAAAGACCACGTAATTCTTCGAGGCGAGTTTGTTGAGTTGCCGATTCCATACGGATCGTCATTGGGCTAAGGCTGTGCTCAGCTTCTAAATAATCGTTTTGATCGTAAATATTAATCAATTTAGAGCGATAAATACCCTCGATTAAAACCTTAATGCAGTTTTCATCGTTCTCATGATTTACGACTTGCACAATCTTCGCGACAGTACCGTATTGATATAAATTGTCGTGATCAATTTCTTCTGTAAGAGAATCTTGTTGAGCTACTACAAAAACTAAATTGTCACTGTTACGAGCTACATCAACTGCTTTAATCGATTTTTCACGGCCGACAAAAAGCGCAATTTGCATGTGTGGATAAACCACAACATCACGCAAAGCTAATAGCGGTAACACGCTAGGGGTCTGAAGTTCTAAGTTTTCTTCATTCATAATAATATCAGTCATGAGCACTCCTAATGAGTGACAACGGTGTTGCCATATTTTTATAGTGATGTGTAATTTAAAAAATACAAGGGTGAAAATCGATAAAATTCGATTTATTTCTACTAATCTTGATAAATTCAGTTGGATTTAGGGTGAATTAATATTCTTCGTTTGAATTTTAATCGTTTTCTAGGGGTGATTAACTCATCTAATGGCTGATCCCAAGGTTGGCGCTTTAAAGGATCTAAGATTAATTGAAAGTCATGCGCTAAACCGATGCGATAGGGTTGATTGCTCGCATGCTTTAAAGTTCTATCATAAAAGCCACCTCCCATACCCATACGTGTTCCATGATAATCACAGGCTACTAGGGGCATCAACAGTAAATCAATTTGTTTTACATTTTGCCCCAATCTATGCATAGGCTCATACATGCCTAATTTATGTTTAGTAAAACGTTTATTTAGATATTGATGCTTTGAAATTGGAACCCATTTTAAAGTTGAATCAAGTCTGGAGACTTTTGGGAGATAAACGACTTTATGCTTCGAAAAGCAATGCATGATTAGGATATGTGTTTGAACTTCACCGAATGCATCTAAATAAATCCCAATTTTTTGTGCAGATTTAAATTTAGAGTGAGATTGGATTTTTGACAAAACCTGAAAAGCAGAACGTCGTTGCGTAAAAATTGAGAGTTGTCTTCTACGAGAGCGTAGAGTTTTTCTTAAAAGTTGTGTTTGCAACTGCATTTCAAACTATACCAATCTAAGTGCATGTGTAAGGTAAGTAGTTTATCGATTTTTACTCAGATTTAATCAACCTGATTTGAATATTTTCGATAGTATATTTTTCATTTACTCTAGGTGTAACAAATAAAAGATTAGGGTCAATTTAATTTTAAATTGAAGCCGATAAGCTGAACTCTATCGGATCAATTAAGGTCTGATCATAAAAAATAGAAAAGGGAACGATAATGAAAAATAAAAAATACGGTATTCTATTTAAAAAGAGCAAGCATGCTTATCGTATGGTTATGCTCACGACAGTAATTAGTCTTTCTGGTCTAATCACAAATCATGTAAATGCTCAAACTAGATCTAAGTTGGATTTATCACTGTCCAGCCATTCTGTGAATAAAATAAAAAAACTACTGAATGATCCAAAAGTTTGGCAACAGATTCCGAAACAAGTCACCTTATGTGTGTATTCACCGAGCGGTGCTCATGGTGAAGCATTTGAGCAAGCGACGAGCTATATGAGTGAATTACCACGAATTGCTAAAGTTGCTCAAGATTTCGGCGTGCAAATGACTGTCAATCGTACGGCTAAGCTACAAATGCAGATAGATTTGAATTATCCAAAATTAAAGCAAAAAACATCCACTGAAGTTAATTTAAAAGTCTATACAGATGAACGGGTTTTAACTGAAGACTTTAGAAGTAAACGTTGTGATGGTGCTGGAATAAGTAATTTACGTGCCAAGCAATTCAACTCTTTTGTTGGAAGTATTGATGCAATAGGTGCAGTTCAAAACTATAAACAACTGACTAAAGTGATTCAGCTGTTAGCAAGACCTGAATTTGACTCGAAAATGGTCAATAAGGATTATGAGGTTGTTGGTATTGTGCCTTTAGGTGCTGCTTATATAATGGTAAATGATCGTAAAATTGATACTTTATCTAAAGCGGCTGGGAAAAAAGTCGCTGTAATGAGTTTTGACGCAACCCAAAAAAAATTAGTCCAAAATGTTGGTGCTCAACCAGTTACAGTGGATTTAACTTCGGTAGGCGGGAAATTCAACAATAAGGAAGTTGATATTATCGCAGCGCCTGCAATCTTATTTGAACCTTTAGAACTCTATCGTGGAATGACAAGCAAGGGCGAGGTACGAGGCGCAATTATTCGTTTTCCACTCGTTCAAGTAACGGGTACATTGATTATGCATCGAAATAAATTTCCTGCTGGAATGGGGCCCATAGCAAGGGAGATTATTTCCAAGCAATTAACACCAGCTTATAAATTTATTGATCAAACTGAATCTAAAATTGATTCTCAATTTTGGATGAATATAAGAGATGCTGAGAAACCTGGATATTTGAAAATTATGCGCGAAGCTAGAATTCAGATGACAAAAGAAGGGCATTATCATCCTGAAATGATGTCTATCCTTAAAAAGATACGATGTAGTGATGATCCTAAGAATTATGAGTGTGCGCTTCAAGATGAGTAACTAATAATCTATAAAATAGATGGTTTTTATAATTTTAATTGGTTTTATTTGTTTTTAGCCATGCTTTAAATTACTCACATCTTGGTTCATGAGTAAACGTGAGATGAAAATTTTTATCGCAGTGGTTACTTATACTTTGTTGATAAGTGCATGCGCATATGATCCAGTGCATTATGAGCAGCTTAGAATGTCAGAGAACGCGCAACACATGAAATTAAATGGTTAAAAAAGCCCCCAGATGGGGGCTTTATGCCTATTTCTTTTTAACGATATCGCTCCAAGACACATTAGCTGGCACGCCTGAATTAAAGCGAACTGATGCGGATGATGAATAATCTTTAGTTTGTTCAACGACAATCTTTTGATTGTACTCATCAATAATTTCTAACTTACCGCCTGCTTTCGGGTAAATTCTCCACGACTCTTTTTCGAAGGGTTGAGTTACACTGAAGTTGAATGCATATGAAAAATTAGCATCTTTAGGTTGGCCAACGATTGTACCTTTACTTGACACACTTTGTAATTGATCATCAAAGAAACGGTATTCATAATCTTGTAGCCCCATATATTCCAATGTAGTGCTAGGGTTGTTTTTATCTAAAATCTGGAATTTTAAAGGATCTTTTACAGAATAAATTGCGCCATTAGAACCAACTGTATCTTTTACAATTTTACCAGTGACTAAATATAGTTTAGATGTATCAGTCCACGGTGTATAAAGCGCATTATTAAACTCTACTGTGGTTGAGCTTAATGTTTCAGTAAGCGAAATAGATCCTCCTTTAAATGTTACGACTTCCTTGCCGAAACTAGTAGCACAAGAATCATTACCACTTTTTAGCTTGATTATTTGAGTAGTTCCACTTTTAGTTAGCTCAGTACAAATTAAATTTCTAAAAATTGTAAATGCACTTGTTCCTTGATCTGTTAATTCAATTACTCTACCTGTACGAGTAATGGGTCCATCACCCAATGTTTCGCCAATCATGTGCCCTAATGCTTGATTAAATCGATCATCCATGACATTTAAAGATTCTGAAAAACCAAGCGTTTCTTTAAGTTTTGTTAAAAAATCTTTATCTTTAAAAGGTATAAATGTAGAGCTCACATCGCCTGGTTTAATATAATTATCATTTGGCGTGTCAAGCTTCGAGTCACTTCCACCACCACATGCACTTAGTAATGCAGCAATACTCGCAACCCCAGCCAATTTTGCTAATTTAGACATATTCTCTTCCTTTAAATATAAATCTATTCTCATTGTTTATAATGTTTGACTAATAATATGAAGTCTTTAAACAATAAGAAGACATTAAAATGAAATACTTTTTGTGTAATTTCTATTATGGGGAATAATAATTTAAATTTTAGAAAAGTTACTAGGTCATTATTAACCAAATTTACAAATAATATGTCAATTTTTTTATATTGTTAAATATATATAAAGCAATAGGTTTAAATAATTAAATAATATTGAGGATTAAATATATTTATTTTAGAAAAGTGTGTAATAATTTGTTTATGGTGATGATAATGTGATAAAAATCAAAAAATATTAATATTGATTATTAATTTGGGATAAAGCACAAGGATGTTTATTCAAAAATAAGAAAAAAGAGAAAATAAAATAAGAAGAAAAAAGAGAAAATAAAATAAAGACTCCGGAGATGCCGCTGCATGTGTCGTTACCCTGAACCCGACGAGTTCAAGGTGGACGCGACGTATACTTGCTGGGTTTCCCACTCGAGGTGGGCATACGCTCTAAATATACAGAACACAATCCATAAGTTTAAGTATCGGCAGGGGAATAGACCCGCTGGCGAACATCCCAGAGTTAAATTAAGTATAACGAAATGAGTGAGATTGGCAAACCTTGGTGTACCCATTATTTGCGTGATAATTCACTCAGTAAAACTGACTGTGCAAACTTAGATCAAATTTATACAGTTTTTTCAACGTCTTCCAAGATTGTTGCAAGTAAGCGTTCACAATGAGAATATTCTTGTAAGGATTTGTTCATTGTTAAAACTTCTTGCATAAGCTCTAAAGCCACCATGATAACGAGCTTATTGTGTTCTACGTTAGGTGCTTTTCTACGAAATTCTTGAAATTTCTCATTCAGCAAATCACCAGCACGTTGTAAATCATCTTTCCGATCTTGAGTGGTTGAAAGTCTAAATGTTTGTTCAATTAGTCTTAACTCGACTGTAACGACTTCAGACATAATTATGCTTCCTCATTTTGTTCAGCCGGATTTTCTAATTGTTGGATTTCTTGGGCATGATGATCTTGATCAGTACCTAAAATGGCCAATCGTTGAATGATTTGCTCAACCTTAGTTTTAGCGAGTTCATTTTTTTTGATTAAACGTTGATTTTCAGCCTTCAATTCATCAATTTCTTTTTGAGCTTGACGTTGTTCAGCCAACATTTTTTCTTTGATGACTCTCAACTCATTCCTTTCAGCCAAGATTTCCTGAAATCTATTTTTTAAATCAGTACAACTCTTTTCTAAACGACTATAACGTTCTGCTAAAGCAGTAGCATCTTGATTTAAAGTTTTATAAATACCATCCAATTGATTGTATTTGTCATTTAGACTTTCAATCTGTTCTTGCTTTTGAGTGATGACGCTATTTTTTTGAGCAGTTTGAGTTTGATGAGTTTCCTGAAGTTCTTTCTGCTTAGCTTCAAGAGAACTATTCATTTGTTCGGTTTCGGACAAACGATGTTTAAGCGTGCCTAAATGCGTTTGTAAACGCTGTAATTGTTCTAACATAACGAGGTCGCGTAGTTTCGCAATCAAAGGTAATATATACAGAAGTATAGAGATTGGAAAAGCGAATGCAAGACGATATTTCAGGTTGGACAGATTGGAACCAACAATTCGGTTCAATTGAGGAAATTACTAGTCCTAGTGAGTTACATGGTCTACTTACAGGTATTGTTTGTGTAACTGAACCGCCATCTCATGAGGAGTGGATACAAATTTTGTCTACATTGAATGTGCCTCAATTAGAACCTACGGCGCTTAATTTACTGGCTGAGGAATCTGAAGATGTTTCGCATGCTTTATCAGAAGATGAATTAGATTATTTACCCATTTTGCCTGATGATGAACATGTATTGTCTGAGCGTGTTCAAGCTTTAGCAGATTGGTGTGCAGGAGTGGTATTGGGGTTTGGATTAGCGTCTGGGCATATTCGTGCTGATGAAGCTGAGTTGATTGAACACTTGCAAGATATTGCAGCAGTCGAGTTTGAAGATTCTGATAATGATGAAGAAGGTGAAATTAGCTATCAAGAACTTTATGAATTTGTTCGATTAATTCCAGTGAGTTTATCTGTTGGACGAACCAAGATTGCTGTTGAAGAAAGCTCATTACTGAAACATGTAAAACCAACAATTTCGAAAAAAAATGAGCAAAGTGTCGTTGAGATGTTTACACCTCATCGACCAAGTTGATTACATTCAATCAAGAGTACTACTTAACATATAAGTAGTACTGTATTTTCTTAAATTAAATAGCCTAAGCTGCAGAAAAGATATGAAACTTACTCAATCAGATTTTCAAAAACGACGTGATCAATTAGCCGCTGAAATAGGCCTAAGAAGCATTGCAATTATTGCAACACGTGAAGAAATGTTTAGAAATCGTGATGCTGATTATAAATATCGCGCTGATAGCAGCTTTTTTTATCTAACAGGATTTGCAGAGCCTGAAGCAGTTGCTGTAATTGAAACATTTGATACTGAAGAAGAAGGTTATACCTACAGTTTATTTTGTCGTGAACGCAATCGACAGATGGAAATCTGGACAGGTTACCGTGCAGGGATTGATGGTGCAGTCGATGATTATGATGCGGATGAAGCTTATGCGATTGATCTACTAGACGAAGAAATGATCGCAAAGCTTCAAGGAAAAGAAAGATTATTTTATAGAATTGGTCAACAAGCCAGTTTTGATGCAAAAATTACAAAATGGATTGCAGAAGCAAGTGGTGAAAGCCGACGTGGTACCGCTGCACCGACACAATTGATTCAGTTAGATACAATTTTAGATGAGATGCGTCTACACAAAGAGCCAAAAGAAATAGAGTTAATGCAAATCGCATCTGATATTTCTGCTCAAGCACATATGCAAGCGATGAAATCTGTACGACCAGGAATGATGGAATATGCTTTAGAAGCGGAGCTGAATTATATTTTTGGTAAAAATGGTTGTGTACCATCGTATAACAGTATTGTGGGTGGTGGTGAAAATGCTTGTATATTGCACTATGTTGAAAATAACAAACAACTTAATGACGGCGATTTAGTTTTAATAGATGCAGCTTGTGAATATGAATTTTACGCGTCAGATATCACTCGGACATTTCCAGTAAATGGTAAATTTAATCCTGAACAAAAGGCGCTTTATAATATAGTGCTTGATGCTCAAATCGCTGCAATAGATGCGGTTAGAATTGGTAACTCTTACAAAGAGCCACACTACGTTGCTGTTCGTATTTTAGTGCAAGGCTTGCTTAATCTTGGAATCATGCAGGGTGATCTCGATGAAATCATTGAGACAGAAGCCTATCGTCAATTTTATATGCATGGAACTGGTCACTGGTTAGGCATGGATGTTCATGACGTAGGGGCATATAAAGTCGATGGAGAATGGCGAACATATCAAGAAGGTATGGTGGTGACCATTGAACCAGGTTTATATATTGCCCCTGATGATGAAACTGTCGATCCAAAATGGAGAGGGATTGGTATTCGCATTGAAGATGATATTGTGGTCACTCAAGATGGACCGAGAAACCTGACTGCTAAAGTAGTAAAAACCATTGAAGATATCGAAGCCTTGATGGCGAGTTAACCATTTTCACAAATCTAAAAAGTCGATGGAAACATCGGCTTTTTTTTAATGTCATATTCAATATTGAAAAATGAATTATGGCTTCATCTTCAATAACGCTAATTCATTATAAAAAGTAAAAACTTTATTGTAAGATGAATTTGATTAAGAATTTATGTGTATGCAGCTATTGCTTGCTTTTATAAGGATCAAAACATGCAACAAGAAGTCATCATTGTCGGTGGTGGAATGGTCGGATTAAGCCTTGCTCTTATGCTGGCTAAAACTAACATTGCAGTGAAATTGTTAGAGGCGATCAGCTATCCTAACTATGATGATGCTAACCTTGCACCATATCATTCAAGTTTTGATGCCCGTAATAGTGCGCTGTCACGTCGAAGCGTGCAAATTTATCAAGAATTGGAAATTTGGGATTCACTGCAACAATATGCAACGCCTATTTTAGAAGTAAATATCACAGAAGAAGGAAGCTTCGGTAAGGCACGTTTAATCGCGGCTCAAGAGAAAGTAGAGAGCTTTGGTCAAGTGATTGAGAATGCATGGCTTGGACGAGTATTGTTATCAGAGGTCAAAAAAAATCCACTCATTGAGTTAATTGATGGTGTTCAAGTGACGTCGCTTAAACAGGATGAGAATTTAGCTTATCTTGAAGCATTAAAAGCGAATGAACATTTGCAGTTTCAATCCAAATTAGTCATAGCAGCAGATGGACGTGATTCTTTCTGTCGAAAAGCACTCGGTGTTGGTGCATCAGTGTGTGATTATGATCAAGTGGCGATTGTCACTACAGTGCAGACATCCAAACCTCACTCCCATGTCGGTTTTGAACGTTTCAGCCCACTTGGTCCTTTAGCATTGTTGCCTTTACCTGGTGAATACCGTCGCTCTGTTGTTTGGCCAGTGCCTAAAGGTACTGAGGGAGAGTGGCTAGGTGATGGAAATGATCAGCATTTTTTAGATGCTCTTCAAAAAACGTATGGCGATCGAGCTGGAAAATTTGAGAAAACTGGACGTAGATTTAGTTTTCCTTTGTCTCAGGTTTTGGCTGAAAAACAAGCAGTAGGACGAGTTGTACTTATGGGTAATGCTGCTCATACGATTCATCCAGTCGCAGGTCAGGGTTTTAATTTGTGTATGCGTGATGCATATGTATTGACCCGATATTTAAAACAACAAGTCATCAAAAATGCCGATTTAGGTGAAGCTGCTGTACTGAAAGAGTATGAAAAATCTCGACTCAAAGATCAGCAACGTGTGATCAAGTTTTGTGATTCTGTGGTGCGAGGCTTTAGTAATCAAAATCCAATCCTAAAATTTGTGCGAAATACAGGTCTAATGTGCTTTGAAAATATTCCAGGTATTAAGCCACTCGTTGCCAATTATGCAATGGGGTTAAAAGCATGAATGATGCTATTTTAGATGTCGTGATTGTGGGCGGTGGTTTAGTCGGAGGATTAGCTGCTTTATTGCTGGCTAAAGGTGGAGTTCAAGCGACTGTACTTGATGCAGCACCGATATTGGATCACGAGAAGACCTTAAAATCATTGAATCCTCGTGTACTTGCATTGAGTCAAGCCACTATTCATTTGCTTAAGCATGTTGATGTATGGGATAAGTTGGCTCGTCAACAACCCTACACGGGAATGCAGGTGTGGAACAAAAATGGCTTTGGTGAAATCAATTTTGGAACATCAGCGCATTCTAAACCTGATCAAGCACAAATATTAGGTTCAATGGTCGAACCAAGTATCTTGAACCTTGCGATTCAGAGCATGATGATCGACCAGATTGATGATTACCGTACTCAGATTCAAGTGAAACGTATTGAGCAAGGAAATGGTTGTTGGATTCTTCATCTCGCTGATCAAACTCAATTGAAAACGAAACTTTTAATTGGTGCGGATGGTGCAAACTCATTCGTACGTGAACAAGCCATGATTGATTTGGATGTTTTGGATTATCATCAGGCTGGTATTAGCTGTGCGATCAAGACGGAACAAGCTCATCAACATGTTGCGAGACAAATCTTCTTAGAAACAGGGCCACTGGCTTTTCTCCCAATGGCAAGTTTAGAAGATCAAGAATATGGTCATTGGCAATCCATTGTATGGACTTTACCAGATGATTATGCAGACGAATTTGCGTCACTCTCAGATGAAGATTTTGTACAATTACTGACAAGAGAGAGTCATCATATGTTGGGCAAAGTATTAGCCGCAACGCCTCGAGCAAAATTCCCACTGAAAGCACGAGCTGCTCAACGATATATTAAAAATGGCTTAGCGCTAATTGGTGATGCAGCCCATGTTATTCATCCACTTGCAGGTCAGGGGGTGAATATTGGTTGCCTTGATGCAGCAATTCTATGCGATGCGCTACTTTCGGACTACGCACGTGGCGTTTGGGCTCATGAGCAAACTTTATTGAAATATGAGCATCGCCGTAAATTTCAAAACGATGCCATGATGCATAGTATGTCTATGATTGGGTGGATGGAATCTGCTCCTGTTTTTCCTATTGTTTGGGCGAGAAACTTTGGTTTGAAACAAGTTGAAAATATCAGTGCGTTAAAATCGGCGTTTATGTCGCAAGCGAATGGTTTGAGTCAGCTCAGTAATACAAGATATCAAGTGAATTGAAATCTGATCTAAAAAGAATCATCAGTATATATTTTTTTACCAATATGATTAAAAAATATACAAATGAGGTGCTTTAGATACTATGCGAACGATAAAGAGCTTGATACATTTCTCTAAAAATCAAAGCACGTTCCAATCAGGTGCGTGAAAACATTGATGGGGAGTTTGAAATGACAGACGCAAATGATTTTGATGACAACGAAGACAGTGTTGTAGACGAAAATGAATCACAAGCAGCAGAAAAAGGTGCGGCCGTAAGTGACGTTACTGTATCTGATGCCGATGTCGCGGAAGCTGAAACATTAACAGTGACAGCTAAACTCAAACAACGTCAGGCACTGGAAGATGAAGTTGCTGCTTTTCTAGCACGTGGTGGTCGTATTACTGAAGTTCCACCTGATGAATCAATAAAAGATTAATAAAAAAGCACCATCAATATGGTGCTTTTTTTATTTTGCTTAATCATTCGCACCACTGAGCTCTAGCGCGCGTTGATATGCGACTTTCTTTTTGATTCCGGTGAGATCAGCTGCAAGTTGAGATGCTGCTTTTACAGATAAATCTTGCAATAAGCGATTGAGTAATTTATCTAATTCTTCTTGATGCATGTCTTTTTCAGTGGCTGCTCCAGCAATGACCAGTACAATTTCACCTTTTTGCTGGTGATGATCATTTGCAATAAATGATTGTAAATCTCCAAGGGTCATTTTTTTGATTGTTTCGAAGGTTTTGGTAATTTCACGTGCAAACCCGACTTCACGGTCAGCCCCGAACACAGAGACCATATCCGTTACAGAGTCTAGGATTCGATGTGGTGCCTCATAGATGATCATGGTATGCGTGTTGTCTTTCAGTTTATTTAATTGAATAAGACGTTGTGATTGTTTCGAAGATAGAAATCCTTCAAAACTAAAGTGATCACTGGGTAGACCTACAGCGCTTAATGCTGCAATAGCTGCACATGCACCTGGAACAGGAACGACACGAATACCATGCTCCTGAGCTGCACGAACCAATTTAAAACCAGGATCACTAATCAATGGTGTACCTGCATCACTGACGAGTGCAACATTTTCACCATTTTTTAACTTATCGATAATTATATCAATTTTGTTACTTTCATTGTGATCATGGCACGCTGTAAGCGGAGTTGAGATATTATAGTGTTTCATTAAAAGAGCGGACTGACGTGTGTCTTCTGCCGCGATAAGAGAGACAGACTTTAAAACATCAATTGCTCTATAAGTCATGTCATCTAAGTGCCCAATTGGCGTCGCTACAACAAATAACTGAGCACTCATAAGGTTTCTCCATGTTGGATCTATTAAGAATAAAAAAAGAATTCATTGGTATTGGCTTATGTGGAATGATTTTCCAAGCCCAAGCGGAAGTATTGGTTATTTTACCTGATTCAGGCCCTATGGCGCGAGCAAGTAATAGTATTAAAAATGGTATTGATGAGGCTTATCAAAAGTCTAAAAGTGAAATGCCAATAAGATATGTCAATTCGGATCAAAAACGATTAAAAGAGATCCTAAAGATGCAAGTCAGTCAAAACACCAAACTTATTATTGGTCCATTAGCCAGACAGGATGTCGAAGCAATAATGAAAGAACCGCTTAAAATTCCTGTTTTAGCACTGAATGAAGTTCCTTCTAAGCATGCAAAAGTGTGGCAGTTTAGTTTATCGAAAACTGATGATGCTCAAGTTTTAATTAAACAGATTGAAAGTGATCGAGTTCAGCATCTCTATATCTTGCGTGAGTCTGGTACTGAGTCTGAGAGCTTAAGCTTTGTAAATGCCGTGTTTAAAAATTTTCATGGTAAATTTTCTCTAGTCCAACAATTGCCTGATATAAAGTCAAATGAAGGTGTGTTGCTTTTAGGCAGTATGGCGTGGATCAACTCATTGAAGAATAAGCCTTCAAAACGTTTGTATGTTCAGGCTTTTGCTATTGATCATAATATGGATATTCCGAGGGGAACTAAATTCTGTGATGTTCCAGTCATGGTTCAATTTTTAAAAAAACCTAATCAAACAACAGAAAATACTGCTGCATTCCAACGTCTCAATGCCTTCGGTCAAGATGTTTGGCGTTTGGCGGATTTGATGTTGAAAACGAAGAATCCTGATCAGATATCAATTCAAGGTCAGACTGGGCATTTGAGTTTTAAAGAGCATCGGATCGAAAGAAAACCTGCGTGTTTCGAGAAAACATGGTTTAGATTAAAAAATATTTAAGAGGACTTAAATGGATGAGTTCTCAACAATTAGGTATATGGGCTGAAGACCAAACTGAAAAAATCTTGATCTCACAGGGTTATATTGTGCTGGCTCGAAATTTTCATTCTCTTTATGGTGAGATAGATCTGATTGCTCAACGTGATCTTGAGCTTATATTTGTTGAGGTCAAAGCCAGATCAAAAACAACCTATGCTTCAGCCCTAGAATCAATATCATCGAGCAAGCAAATTAAAATTGCGAAAACAGCAATGTCATTTCTTCAAAAATTTCCAAGCTATACAGAGTTTTATTATCGTTTTGATGTGTTTTGTTTTGATTTTCATAAAAAAATTGCAAAACCGTTACAGCATGAAATTTCTGATATGGATTATGATCTTGAGTGGATTGAAAATGCATTTACAATAAATGCAGACTTGATTAATCTATGAACCGAATGAGCTAAGCCATTTCCAACAATAGAAAAAATTCAAGTTTCACGAGGAGACGGATTGAGTGTTGAAGCGTATTGTAATTTCGATGGCGTGTGTTGCTAGTCTTTCAGGCTGTGCAAGTTTTATTTCAGGTGGAACTGGCGCAGAACCAGTTGGGGTGGTGAGTGGAGCTCGTTCTTTAGGTCAGGTATTTATTGACTCTTCAATTGAACGTACAGCAAAGATCAATTTATACAAATTGGATGCTCGTTTTAAACAATCTCGAGTCAATGTGAATAGCTTTCACAGTAATGTCTTGTTAACAGGTCAAGTGCCTGATGCGCATTTGAAACAGTTAGCAGAAGATAACGTTCGAGCGATGAGTGATGTGAAATCTATTCATAATTACATCACAGTTGGTCCTCAAATTGGTTACTCTACCATCATGCAAGATGCGACTGCGACAGCGAATACACGTGGCTTAATTATGCGTGCGCCAGTTGTTTCAGACAGTAAAGTCTTGGTTCATACTGAAGATGGCGTGTTATATGTGATGGGACGCTTAAATACAGCTGAAGAGCAAGATCTCATTGAAGTTTTACAACGAGTAGGGAATGTCACGAAAATTGTTACTTTGATTGATAACGTGGAATCTGCTCAAGTAGGCGCAGGTGTTCAATCATCATCACTTATGAACCCTTCAGCGGTGAGTACTCAACCTTATGTTGAAACACCCGTCGCAATTGATCCTGATGCTGGTGTTAGTTACCAATAATGTCGAATAAGATTGCGCAATTTTTTCCGAAATCAGTTCAGTTAAAACTTACCCAGTTGAATCAAAAACTGAATGCTTTTCGCCCATATAATTTGGGTGGTTTGGCATTAAATCAATTGACCTCAAATAAAGGCTATTCTGTAAAAAGAAATATTGCTTATGGTCTTAAAGCTCGGCAACGACTGGATCTTTATGTTTGCCAAGCGCCAGCGAATAAACCTTTAGTTATATTCGTGCATGGTGGTGCATGGAGTAGAGGAAGTAAGGACGATTACAAGTTTCTTGGAGAAAGTTTGACACGTGCTGGATATAACCTCGCCGTAATAAACTATCATCTGGCGCCAGAACATATTTTTCCTCGTTACGTAACTGACCTTGCAGATTCAATTCAATATTTAATCAAAAGTGCTGATAAATATGGTATTTGTGCAGATCAAATAGCGCTTATCGGACATTCTGCTGGTGCTTTTAATGTGATGTCACTGATTTACCATCCTTCATTCATTGACTTTGAAGGACGAGATCGAATTAAAGCGTTGATTGGTTTGGCTGGACCCTATCACTTTAACTATCTAGGTGATCATTTATCTGAACATGCATTCGATAAAGCAGTAAATTTCAAAGCGGTGATGCCATACTATTTTGTAGAGAAAAATAATATTCAGCACTATATTTTTCTAGCAGATCAAGATACGTTGGTAAAAGATCATAATTCTGAAGAGATGCATCAAGCACTGTTAGCTGTAGAGAATCATAGCCAGCTCATTCGGGTGCCTCGTACTGGACATGTATCAATCATGGCAACAACTGCCACATTATTTGATCGACTCTTCAAAACTCGATCTCTCATCCTGAAAGTTTTAGAAGAGTCCTTCAAATAAATCTATAACGATTCGGATTTGAGTTATTCAGATTTGAAAGGAGTATTGTGAATGACATGTTGAATCATGGCATGCGCAATACTTCCTGCAAATGGAATTTCTGGTAAGTCATCAAATTTAAAGAATTGGGCATCACTAATTTCATCTTCTTGAAGCACAATTTCACCTGAATCATACTCGGCTCGAAAAGCAATCATTAAATTACTTGGGAATGGCCAAGGTTGGCTGGCAAGATATTGAATATTTTTAACGTTTAGACCAATTTCTTCCATGGTTTCGCGTTGCACAGCCTCTTCTAAAGTTTCACCAACTTCGACAAAACCTGCAATCAAACCATACATATTGGATTTATTTTTTGCATTTTTCGCGAGCAAAATTTCATTGTCACCTCGTGTAATTACCGTAATGACACAAGGTTGAACACGAGGGTATTGGTGATAATTACATGCTGGGCAGATCATGGCATATTCTGAACGGTGCACATCTGTTACTGTACCGCAATGACTGCAAAATTTATGATTACGACGCCATTCTAATAATTGAACTGCTCGACTCGCTTGTTCAAATTGTTGCTTAGACCATTGAGTGATCAACTGTCGGATTGGCACAAGTTGATAACCTTTAGGAATTGCTTCTTCAATATGTAGATCTCGTGCAATTACTTGATCACCAGATTGGAAAATCAGATCACTCTCTAAACGTTCAACACGTGGTAATTGGAAGTTTTCATCGACGAGAAGTTGATGTTGTTTAAAAATATAAGCAACAGAGAGTTCAGACATTAGGCAACCGCTTTAATTTTTTGACTGCTGATGAGTGCAGTCTCAGATACTGATTTATGAATAGGATAATCATACTTCAAGCCATCAAGATGAAGTTCTAGACTGGCAAGCACATCTAGAATGTGCTGAAGTTGTTGGTGGGTGAGTGATTTCTGAATATCGTAATAGTGTTCAACCGCCTCAGCACTATTTTTTAGCGCATTACTTAATATTTGAGCATCAAGAAATAGAGCAGCACCGCTTAATTGTCTTAAATTGGTTGTGATGTTTAATAAATCATTTGTGTCTTGAGCATCATTGTTTTGAAAAAGTTTATCGCCTAGTTCTTGCAAGAGAATTCGAGCTTCTTTTTGCAGCGTTTCATGCGCATCATCTAACCGATCCAGTGATATATTCATATTATTCACATCAAGTTGAATGCGAGTTGGTGCAAAATTTCGCTTCAAAATCCCGATAGAGTTCATAGCCGACAGCATGCTGTTCATTAATCGTTGAGCAAAATCGGCATTTTGTTGAATATAGGTTCGATGAAAATGCTCTGCTTGCAGTTTCATTTCTGCATAAGCTTCATTAAGATTCATCACTAAAAAGATATTTGCCATACGATAGAGCTTTAAGCGAATATCTAAAATTTGATCGTCAGTAAAACTTTGATAGTGACTTTCAATATCTAACCTTAATTGATTCAATTCTTCTGTAATCAAGTGAGCAACGGTATCGATTGTTCTTTGATCAGGTCCAAACAGATGGCGACTAAAAATTTGTAGTTGAACATCAGTCAAAATGTTGTCCGAGATTTGAAAATACTCACGAAGCATTTGTGAATCGTAGTTTTCTTGGCTAATACAAATCGCTAAAGCATTAGCAAAGTCAGTTTCATCGACCTGAAAATGCTGGGGTGCATTTAAAAACTCTCGGATCTGACTGCCAACTTTAGCCAACCATTTTAGGCGTGCATCACTGAGAATGAGTTGGTCAAGTTGATTAAATGCGATTTGCATCAGAAGCCAATATTGTTGACTCGGTGTTTCAAGAGAGAGCAGTGCTATATGATCTACAATGAGTTTAAAACGATCAAAATAGTCTTCAGTTTCATTTTGCGTCACTAATTTTATTAAACAATCTTTATATAGTGTATTCCAATAATCAGATGAATTAATCTGATTCGATGAAGCTTGCGGTGTTAAAGTTAATTGTTTCTGAGTGGTCTGAATTCCATTACCCAAAGCTGTGCAAGGGATGTTCAATACTCGCTCAAGATGGTTAAGTGTATCTAAGAGAAATTGGGGGACATCGACTTCACGTAAGCAAATAAATTCGATATATCGCTTTAGCATCGTTGTACCATCACTTAATGCAGCAGCGTATTTCAGGTTTTTTGCAGTTGGATTTTGCATCATCTTTGACATGACTTGCGCGCAGTAGTGTGCAAGTTGTGCGAGATGAGGAAGCTGGATCATGGCAAAAACTTGATTGGATTGTTCAAGTCGAATGAATGAGTCATCTATCCCAAAAGGAAGTGTTTGATCCTCAATAAGCTCTGATACTGTATTTTCGACCTGATCGATGATTTGATCAATTTCTTTTTTAACAATAAGTAATGCTGTAGGGTCTAAATAAATTGAACTTTGATAAGACATCGATCGAAACCTATGTTGGCCGTTAATTTTGCTCAGACCCAGATAAGGGGAATTTTTGCTCTAAATGAATATAGCCGAACTGATCGTACTTTACAAAATGAATCAAGCAGATGGAAGATTATTTAGCAAATAAGCACGGCTCGCCATTTTTTTCTTGGTAATCTTCGATCCATTTTTGGTGTGCTGCTAATTCCTCATCAGAAGCATAAATGATTGGTAAATCTACCTCAATTTTTTGGTACTGATTTTGTCCAGTTTCAGAATGATGATCATGCGCTGAGAGTGCATCGATATCAAATGAAACTTGACCACCTGTCATGGCTAAATAAACATCTGACAGAATTTCTGCATCCAGTAAAGCACCGTGGAAGGTACGATCACGCTGTGGAACTTCGTAGCGCTTCACTAATGCATCCAATGAGTTCTTTTGACCTGGATGTTTCGCTTTTGCCATTGCAAGTGTATCAGTCACTGTGCAGACTTCTGAAAGCGTACCAAAGCCAGCACGTTTGAACTCCATATCTAAGAAGTTCATATCGAAAGTTGCGTTGTGTGCGATAATTTCTGCACCTTTTAAGTACTTGTACAGTTCAGCAGCGATTTCTTCAAATATAGGTTTATCTTTCAAAAAATCATCAGAAATACCGTGAATTGCTTCAGATTCACCGACTGGTTTTTTGGGATTGATATAAATGTGAATTGAACTTCCTGTCAGTTTACGATTGATCATTTCAATCGCACCCACCTCGATAATACGGTCTGTATCTTGATAATAAAAACCTGTAGTTTCCGTATCTAAAATCAGTTGGCGTGGTCCTTGTAAATTTAAACGAGCAGGCGTGACCACAATATGTGGATGCGATTTTTCAGCTAACTGAGGAACGCTTTGATCTACAGATTCAGAACCTAAGTCCTGTGCATCAACTGTCTTAATAATATCCTTAATAATATCTGAGGAGTTTGAGGTGACTTCGTCCGTGCGGTATTTAGCTTGATCATCATTTTGTGCTAAATCAATTTCCACTTCTTCTTCGACTTCTTCATCTTGATCATTGAGATCTAAACCAAACGGATCATTGAGCAACCAATCTTCAGACTGTTTTTTTTTATCATTCGCTTGCAGGGAATTTTTTAATTGTTCAGCCGTTTGGTCAGCGCCTTGATTAGCTAACTGATCTGCCATTTCATTGCCTGGATGTCCTGCATGACCTTTAATCCAGTTCCATTCAATGTCTCGACCTTGACAAACTTGATCCAAAGTTTGCCATAAATCAGGATTTTTTACGTCTTTCCAATTTTTCTTTTTCCAACCACTGATCCATTCAGTAATACCGCGTTTTACATAGTTTGAGTCTGTCCAAATGATAAGCTTTGTATCAACAGGACAAAATTTGATTCCTTCGATTGCAGCGGTTAACTCCATACGATTATTGGTCGTGTCTGGTTCACCACCACATATTTTATGTTCTGTATCCTTAGTGATGATGTAAGCACCCCAGCCACCTAGCCCAGGATTACCACGACATGCGCCATCAACATAAAGTGTTATTTCAGACATAGTTTGAACCAATCAATCGAATAAAGTGTTGAACATCAAGTTCGGAAATTTTATTGTATACGTAAATGCGAAACATCAGTGCGATAACTGGATATTTTTTAATGTCTTGTAACATTTATAAGCAATTACTCATCAAGAAGAGACTTGCCTGAACAACGAGCTCCTCTAAAATGGCTTATATACAATAAATTTACTATGCGTCTTTCGGAATTTGTATGTCTAAAACAACCACCGCAGTGTGGCAGCCATCTGCAACTTTTTTATTTAAAATTTCAGTAATTACTTCCGCAGTAACCGGATTAGGCGTAATGACTGGCTGTACAGCGAGTCCCACTTCTGCAAAGACGCAAAAGTCGAATCAACTCGGCATGTTAGATGCCAGTAGCTTAGATTCACTTGAAGATCTTTTATCTGCAACTGATATGCGTGCAGTTGAAGGTGATCGTTTACTTATTTTAAAACACGGCGATGTTTGGAAACGTATGACCGTTGGTTTTAAAATGGATGAAACAAAGTGGGATCCACGGATTGATGCTCAAAGAAGTTGGTTTATTACGCGTCAGCCTTATCTGGATCGTTTATCCGCTCGAGCTTCTCGTTATCTTTATCATACTGTAAAGGAAGCAGAGCGCCGTGGATTACCTACTGAACTTGCTTTACTTCCCGTCATTGAGAGTTCCTATGATCCAGCTGCAACGAGTTCAGCGGCAGCTGCAGGGATGTGGCAATTCATCCCAAGTACAGGTCGTATTTATGGATTAAGACAGACCAATTTGTATGATGGACGTCGTGATGTAGTTGAGTCTACACGTGCAGCCTACGAGTTTTTAGGAAGTTTATATAACCAATTCGGTTCATGGGAATTAGCTTTAGCGGCTTATAACGCTGGTCCTGGACGTATTCAACAAGCGATTAACCGTAATAAGGCTGCTGGCTTGCCTACAGATTATTGGTCATTACGTTTGCCTCAAGAGACAATGAACTATGTTCCACGTTTCCTTGCGGTTGCACAGATTATCAAATCCCCTGAAAAGTATGGCGTCAGATTACCACCAATTGCGAATCGTCCTCACTTTAGAGAAGTTCCAGTTCCAGCAGGTGCGAGTTTAAACGAAATTGCTTCTCTGACAGGCTTAAGTCGTGCAGAACTTTATCAACTGAATCCAGGGCATCGTGGTGATATCATTGATCCTCAAAGTCCACAGCGAATTTTAATTCCAGCAGATTTAAATCCAAATATTGATCGTAAACTGAAAGCACTCAAACCAAGCAGTACAGGTCTATGGACGAGCGCTTCAAGCCCTGTTTCTACATCTACGCCAGCAACCACAATTACAACGACAGTAAATACACCAAAAGCTTCAAATGCTTCCGTATTGGCAACTCAAACAGTGAAGCCAGTTAATAATACTCAAACAGCTTCAGTTTCTACAACAATTTCAACTTCGAAGGGTAGGACTCCTTCTGGTTCTGATGCATTGGCAGCTTTTGCTGCTTCGGCAGTGGTGCCAAGCGCACCTCGTATACCTGTTGCTGTTACACCGGCGCAAAATGTTAAACCTGTACGTGTCGAACCCGAAATCACTGCTGAAGAAAAAGCCAAAATCTTAGCTTCAATTGCACCTGAAAAAACTACAACAACTACGAGTTCTGATCAAATTATTGCCTCGGTCATTGAACCACAGGCCACTGAAGCAGAAAAAGCGGAAGTCGTTAGAGAGATTAGCGCCATTGCACCTCAAGGTACTGAGATTGTCGATCCGTTGGATGGCAAGATTAAATTAACTGCGATTCAAACAAGTCAATCTGTGGCAGCAGGACAAGGTTCAGAAGTTAAAGTTGGCTTTGCTTATCCTAAATCTGTGGCAGAAAGTACATTGCCTACTTCTGAGGAAGCCCAGCTTAATCAAGGTAAGGCATTTAAGAAAACTGAAAGTGAAGTGGTTGTAGAACCACCTAAGGGTAAGCGTAGTACGTATACGGTACTCCCTGGTGACACGCTAGCAATTATTGCAATGAAAAACGGCGTAAGTTGGAGAGATATTGCAAAATGGAACCAAGTAGATCCAAATGCAACCTTATATGTAGGTGCGACTCTATATCTCTACGATGCTAAACCAGTAGCATCTGCTCAGAAAACGGATATAAAGCCAGCAAGTTATATTGTAAAAGCAAATGATAGTCTGACTAGTGTTGCAAACCAGTTTGATTTGAGTGTCCAACAATTGGCTGAATTGAATGGTCTAACTATCAATAGTAATTTACTGGTTGGACAGAAGTTAAATCTAATCCAGTCTCAAGCATCTAAATCAAGCAAAACAGAACAAGCTGTAACAAAGGTCCAAACGAAATCTTATACGGTTAAACGTGGCGAATACTTAAAGTTAATCGCTGATCGATATGGACTTTCGACTCAAGAGTTAGCGTCATTAAGCTCAGGACTGAAAGCTGATAGTAGCCTGTACGCGGGTCAAAAAATTAATGTTCCTTTAGAAGAAGTGCAATCTGCTACAGCTTCATCAACAACTCGCGCGAGTAATGCTAAAACTGTACCTGAAATTCAGACTGAAACTTACCGCGTACAACGAGGAGATACGTTGTACAACATTGCAAATGCGCATAAGTTAACCGTTGTTGAGTTGGCGACACTGAATAATTTGGATATTGAAAAAGGATTGATGGTTGGTCAAACCATTAAAGTACCAGCGGGATCTAAAGTACCAGAGCAATATGTTGTTCAATCAGGCGATAGCCTGAATGCCATTGCAAGCAAATATAATCTTTCTGTTGCACAGTTAGCAGAAATGAATGGCTTGCGAACGAATGCTGGATTACAAGTTGGGCAAAAGCTGAATTTGAAAGAAGATGAAAATAAAGCTTCCACTAAGCAGAGTTCGACACGAAATAATTCGGTTGCTGAGAAAGTGGAGTTTCACACTGTGAAGAGTGGAGAGACCTTAGCAAGTATTGCGCGACAATATGATATGCCGCTTCAATCATTACTTACGTTGAATGATCTAAACTCGAGATCAGTCCTTCAAATTGGTCAAAAATTAAAAGTAAGTGGCGATGTTGAAAAGACGGCTGCAAGTACAGAAAAAACACCAGTCCGTCAATCAAAATCGCGTGATACAGAGGATTATGCTGTCAAATCAGGCGAGTCTCTTCATGTTATTGCTACACGATTTGACATGACTGCAAAAGAACTTGCAGACCTCAATAAGTTAAACCTACGTGCTGGATTGCAAAGAGGCCAAATTATTCAAGTTCCTAAAGTGGTCACAGATTATAAAGTCCGTAGTGGTGATTCCCTGTACAGAATTGCGAATCGATTTGGTATAGACATTGATCAGCTTGCAGAAATGAATGGTTTGAAACCAAACACACCTTTACAGATTGGTGCTACGATTAAAGTTCCACATTCTTAAGTCTGCTTAAGCAATCAGGAATTTCATATCGAGATGCGCATTTCATCAACTTTGTCAAAAGCAAAGTTTATTTTCCTCGTCTTGCCCATTCATATCAGTGCATGGGCAAATCTTCAAACGACGCCTTATATTGCTTTACAGTCAAAACCGAAATATCTGAATTTAGATGCGATGCCATATGCCAACCCAGACGCACCAAAGGGTGGAAAGTTGGTGAAAGCGGCTGATGGGACATTTGATAATCTAAACGGTATGAATGGGCAAGGAAGTTGGGTTGAAGGTACAAATTACTTGTTCGATACGCTATTTTCCAAGTCATTAGATGAACCAAATGTGTTTTATCCACTTTTGGCTGAGAAAATTCAGTTTGATCCAACCCGAACAAAATTTGTGATTTTTCATTTAAATCCACGTGCTCGATTTAGTGATGGATCTCCTGTACTGGCTGATGATGTTAAATTCACGTTTGAAATGTATTTAACCAAAACCAATCCCGGTTTACAGATGTATTTGTCTGATTTAGATAAAATTCAGGTTCTGTCTAAACATGCCGTAAAAATGGTATTTAAATCAGAAAGTAATACTGAAATGCCAGCAATACTTTCACAGATGCCAATTTTTTCTAAAAAAGATTGGCAATCTAAAGATTTTAGTCGAGCAACACTCAAACCCATTTTAGGATCAGGGCCATATACAATTAAAAATCTTGATGCTGGTCGTAGTATTACCTATCAGCGTAATCCCCATTATTGGGCTAAGGATTTACTTGTAAATCGTGGTCGTTATAATTTTGATCAAATTAAATATGTTTATTACCGTAGTTCGGACATTGCATTTGAAGGATTTAAGGCTGGACAATATACATTTCACCAAGAGAAATTTGCTCGTAAATGGAAGACGGAATACAACTTTCCAGCATTTAACTCAGGGTTGGTTAAAAAATATAGTGTAGCTTTACAAAACCCTGCTCCGACACAAAGTATCGTTTTTAACACACGAAAAAAACCGCTAAACGATATCTATTTTAGACAAGCAATGACCTATGCTTATGACTTTGAATGGCAAAATAAAGCATTGTTTTATCAACAATATCAACGTTTACAAAGTCATTTTCAGTTTAGTGAGCTCGAAGCAAAGTCAGTCCCAAGTCCAAAAGAGTTAACAATATTAAAACCTTATTTATCTCGGTTGCATCCTTTACAACGAGAAGGGGTATTAAAAGCGTGGAAATATCCCATCACTGATGGTACAGGCTACAATCGTAAAGGCTTACTCACTGCTCGGAAAATTTTAATTGAGCAGGGGTATTCATTTAAAAATGGTAGTTTGCATGCGCGTGATGGAAAACCAATTCAATTAGAATTGCTTCTTCATCAAGAAGGCTTACAACGGACGCTCATGCCTTATATTCGAAATTTAAAAAAATTGGGTATTCAGGTTTCGATTCGGCAAGTCGATATGCCTCAATATTTACAGCGGATGCGTCAATATGATTTTGATTTAACCACGATGGTGATGCCGCAATCGCTTAATCCTGGGAATGAGCAAGCGCAATTTTGGAGTAGCCATGCTGCAAATGAAGAGGGAAATTATAATTTTTCTGGTGTAAAAAATAGCGTTATAGATGAAATTATACAACGTATTATCCATGCGCCTAATCGTGAAAAATTAATATTAAATACACGTATCTTGGATCGTTTATTACGTGCAGGATATTATCAGATACTTACTTATGGAAATGATCGTGAATGGTATGCGTATTGGAATATGTATAAACAACCACAGATTAAACCCAAACTCGCTGTTGGTGAAGATTATTGGTGGGTAGATCAACAGCAAGCTCGCAAAGTGTCTGCTTATCTTGGTCGAAGTAAAGGCTCACGTTAAAGGTTAAATTTATGGGTCTTTATATACTTAAACGACTTTTGCTGATCATTCCCACTTTATTTTTGATAATGCTGATCAATTTCGCCGTCGTTCAAATTGCTCCTGGTGGACCTGTAGAACAGGCAATACAGAGAGCTGAACAGTTTCAAGGCATTGGTGTTGTGTCTGGTTCGACATCTCATATCAATGAAGTCCAGAGTCATTATCAGGGTACACGAGGACTCAGTCCTGAAATGGTCGAGCAGATCAAAGCGCAATATGGATTTGACTGCCCTGTGCATGAGCGCTTTTTTCTAATGCTAAAAGGATATTTTCAACTCGATTTTGGAACGAGCTTTTTTAAAAATAAATCAGTAACAACATTAATTTTGGAAAAAATGCCAGTCACGATCTCCCTTGGATTATGGAGTACCTTACTGATCTACAGTATCGCCATTCCTCTAGGGATCAGCAAAGCGAAAAGACATGGCAGTCTGTTTGATCAAACGACCTCCTTAATATTGGCGGTAGGTTATGCAGTGCCAACTTTTGTATTTGCTATTCTACTTATTATGATTTTTTCGGGGGGATCGTATTTACAATGGTTCCCATTACAAGGATTGGTCTCTGAGAATTTTGCTGAACTCAGTTTTATTGATAAAGTTAGAGATTATTTTTGGCATCTTACATTGCCTGTCCTTACTATTATATTAGGTGGATTTGCGACCCTCACATATCTAACAAAATACTCTTTTATGGAAGAGTTAAATAAACAATATGTGACGGCAGCTCGTGCTAAAGGTCTGACCGAGCAACGCGTTTTATACAATCATGTTTTCCGTAACGCCATGTTAATCGTTATTGCAGGATTACCTGAAGCACTGATCGGAATTTTTTTTGTTGGTAATCTATTTGTAGAAATTATATTTAATCTTGATGGTTTGGGTTTGCTTGGATTTGAGGCAATTCAGCAGCGTGATTATCCCGTGATTTTTGGAACATTGTTTATCTTTACGTTGGTCGGTCTAATTTTGAGATTACTCAGTGATGTTCTATATCAATTGATTGATCCAAGAATCAATTTTGATCGTCGAGGAGCATAAAAATGTCTCCACTTTTCGATCAACGAGTTTCAAAATTTAAGTCACATCGACTCGGATACTTCAGCTTCATTTTATTTATCGCGATCTTTATTTTATCCTTGGGGGCAGAGTTTATTGCCAACGAAAAACCAATACTTATTTATTATAAAGAAGAAATTTATTTCCCAATTTTTAAGCCTTATCCTGAAACAACATTCGGTGGTGTCTTTGAGACTGAGGCTGATTATAAAGATCCAGCTGTTCAAGAATTGATTAATGAGCATGGATGGCAGATTTGGCCTATCATCCCATTTTCATATCAAACACCTAATTATGAATTGGCAGAAGCTGTACCATCTCCACCGACCTCCGTGAATTGGTTAGGCACAGATGATCAAGGTCGTGATGTCTTGGCAAGATTAATATATGGTATTCGTATCTCTTTGCTGTTCGGCATTGCACTTACTATTGGATCTGCATTCATAGGAATTACCATTGGTGCTGTCCAAGGCTACTTTGGCGGTTGGTTGGATCTGATCGGTCAAAGGCTGTTAGAGGTGTGGGGTGGTCTACCAATGTTATTTATTGTGATGATCTTAGTGAGCATGTTTACACCAAGCGTATATTGGCTGTTTTTAATTATGCTGATGTTTGGTTGGACTGCGTTAGTTGGTCTTGTTCGTGCAGAGTTTCTGAAAGCCAGAAATTTGGACTATGTGCGAGCTGCGAGATCACTCGGTGCTACAGATAGTCAAATTATTATCAAACATATTTTACCCAATGCTATAAGTTCGTCACTCTCACAGCTTCCTTTCATTCTTACCGCTAATATTACCGCACTTACAGCTTTGGATTTTCTGGGCTATGGTTTGCCACCTGATACAGCCTCAATTGGTGAAATTTTACTGCAGGGTAAGAATAATCTATCAGCACCGTGGCTGGTTTTATCTGGATTTTTTAGTCTAGCAGTTGTGTTATCTATTCTTATTTATATTGGGGAGGCAGCTCGAGATGCATTTGATCCAAGAGGCTAAACCAATACTTGAAGTCAACAAGCTCAATATTCAGTTGAATGAACAAAAAATCTTAACTGATTTGTCTTTTAAGCTAAATGCGGGTGAGACAGTAGCCATTGTTGGTGAAAGTGGTTCAGGAAAATCTCTAGTTTGTCTAAGTCTTCTAGGTCTTCAAGATCGCGCTCTAGACTTAAGTGGTGAAATCATATTTCAAAATGAAGATCTGCGTCTAAAACACGAAGATCAGTTGCGCTTAATACGTGGCAATAAGATCGCGATGATATTTCAAGAGCCAATGACGGCACTAAATCCATTACATACAATTGAAAAAATTATTTCAGAACCTTTATGGCTGATGGGGCTTAAGAAAAAAACCATTCGAAAAAAAATAGAAGAAGTGCTTTGTGATGTAGGGTTGGGGAGTTCATCAGACATCCTCAAGCGATATCCACATCAGTTGTCTGGTGGACAGCGTCAAAGGGTGATGATCGCAACAGCTCTGATTTCGGAACCTCAAATTTTAATTGCAGATGAACCAACAACAGCCCTTGATGTATCACTACAGAAGCAAATTTTAAATTTAATTAAAGACCAAGCGCATCAAAAAAATATGGCCTTAGTTTTGGTTAGTCATGATTTAAGGTTGGTGCAACAATATGCTGATCAAGTATTGGTTTTGTCTAAAGGTGTCACAGTTGAACAGGGTGATGTCTCTCAAATATTCCTGCAGCCTCGCCATGAATATACTCGACTGCTCCTTAATCAGCAGTTTGATTCGATTTCACCTATCAGTGAACAGGCCAAAGAACTTTTAAATACTGAACATCTTCGAGTGCGGTATCCACCTAAGCTGAATTTTCTGAATGTATTTAAAACTCAATTTATAGCGGTGGAAGATTTAAGTTTCCAGCTTAAACAAGGAGAGTCGCTTGGTATTGTAGGTGAAAGTGGGTCTGGAAAAACCAGTGCTGCACTCGCGCTTGCACGACTCATAGAGTCAACAGGTACCATTGAATTAAATCGTATCAATCTCAATCAGTTGTCTGACAAGCAACTTAGAGCGCATCGAAAAGATTTTCAAATCGTTTTTCAAGATCCTTTTTCGAGTCTCAATCCAAGAATGGATGTTTTGTCGTTATTAACTGAAGGGTTAAGATTAAAAAAATTGAGAAAGAGTGAAAAATTAAATCTCGCGATTCAAGCCCTTGAAGAGGTTAATCTCACAAAAGAATTTCTTGATCGTTATCCTCATCAAATGTCGGGTGGACAGCGACAAAGAGTATCGCTGGCCAGAGCACTTATTCTGAAACCTCAATTACTCATTCTGGATGAGCCAACATCTGCATTAGATCGCAATACACAAATAAAATTGGTGAAATTACTTCAAGATATACAGCAGAGAACAGGGATCAGTTACATCTTTATTAGTCATGATCTGAAAATTGTGAAAGCGTTATGCCATCGAGTTATGGTGATGAAAGATGCAAAAGTTTTAGAAATTCAAGAGACAGAACGTTTATTCCGTGCACCGATTCATGCTTATACGCAACATCTTATACAAAGTAGTTTATAAAAGTTATTTGACAAGAAGGATTGTCAATTCTAGACTGAAATTCAGGGAAGTCACGCCTAATTGGTTTTAGGTTTAGATAAGCACAAAATTGAGAACTTCAAGATGAGTAAAATTGCTGAGCCGATTCAAATTCGCAATACAACTTTCAAAAATCGCATTATTAAAGGCGCAATGAGTGAAGCTCTAGCGAATGCTGCTGGTGAACCAAATCATTTGCACACAGGCTTGTATGAAGCTTGGGCAAGAGGAGGTTTAGGGTGTTCAATCACAGGAAATGTGATGGTTGATCTACGTGCGAAGAATGAGCCTGGTGTCGTCGTGGTCGAAAATGAGCGAGATTTACCTAAATTAAAGGCATGGGCTGACCTAGGTAAACGTTATGGTATGGTCCAGCTTGTTCAATTGTCTCATCCGGGCAGACAGTGTCCTAAAGGCTTAAATAAAGAAACTGTTGCACCGTCTGCTGTTCCATTTAGTGCTATGTTGGCTACTACCTTTGCTACTCCACGGGCTCTCGAGCATGAGGAAATCCTAGATCTAATCCTAAGGTTTGCAACCTCTGCAGCGATATGCGAAAAAGCGGGCTTTGAAGGTGTTCAATTACACGGTGCTCATGGATATTTAATCAGTGAATTTCTATCGCCACTGACCAATAAGCGTAATGATCAATGGGGTGGCAGCATTGAAAATCGTATGCGTTTCTTATTAGAAATTTATAAAGCTGTTCGAGCTGCAACATCCGAGAATTTTATCGTTTCAGTGAAATTGAATTCCGCAGATTTTCAACGAGGTGGAATTACTGAAGAAGAAGTGATTCAAGTATTTAAAGCTATTGATGATGCAGGAATCGATTTAATTGAAATTTCAGGCGGTACGTATGAAGCGCCCGCAATGGCAGGTGCTAAAGCTGAACAGCGTAAAGCAAGTACCATTGCACGTGAGGCTTACTTTTTAGATTTCGCAGAGAAAATACGTCAAGAAGTAAAATGCAAACTGATGGTTACAGGTGGATTCAGAACCGTTAAAGGGATGAATGATGCTTTAGAAAGTGGTGCATGTGACTTTATTGGAATTGCACGCCCGCTCGCTGTAGAAACGGATTTAACTGATCGTTTGATTGCAGGACACGATGTTAGATATGCAGTAAAACCAATTAAAACAGGGATTCCATTTATTGATAAAATGGCAATTATGGAAATTATTTGGTATGCGGCACAATTCAAAGCGATTGGTGAGGGTAATCAACCTAATCCAAAACTTTCACCTTTAAAAGTTTTTCTGAATTATGCAAAAGGAAATGTGAAGGCTATCATTCAGGGCAAAGTTAATTCAAGAAAATCTGCATAGTATAAATCAATACATATAAGGAGCCTTTATGGCTCCTTATTTTATGCGGCGAGTTAAAACTAAAGCGCAAGTGTTTGAAAAGGGAAAAGTAACTTAGAGACTTCTTGGGTTGCCCATAATCCGATCGCTCGTGGATGATAGTAAGGTGATAGATATGGAATTAATAATGCGAGTTTATCGTTTGTATCATCTAATGAATGACATTGATGTTTGATCTGTTCAAGTTCATGTTGATTATTGTATTTTGATAGCCAGTTTTGATCTCCTGTTACAGGCATTCTTTTTAAACGAACAGTTAATGATTCCCCTTGAATCCAGTCTTTGATCAGCATTTTCTCAGTTGCATTAAACACACCAAACATTTTGCCATCACTATCGTGAATAAGTTTCCAAAAACGACTTTCTTCGACAGGCCTGTTTTTAATAATCCATTGTTTATCAATTAAGATTTGAATAAATTCAGATATTAATTCAGGTTGAGCGAGCCATTCGTTAATTGATCTGCCATTAAATTGACATTTTTGGTTATGGATATGTTGACCGACAACTGCTTTTCTTTGCAGAAGTTGATAAACGCTTTGAGTCAGATCAATTTCTCGGATGATATTTGTTGAGCTCAAGCCAAGATCATTCATTTGGAAACCCATTTTCACCAGTTCAAGATATTTTGATTTATCTTGAGCTTGATGATAATGATCAATAAATGCCTGTATTGATTTTTCAGCATGTCCATTGTGTGCATTATCAATTGTAATATGAACATTAAAATAATGAGGATCAATTCCAAGTTCTGCTAACTCATAATTGGTGATTAACAGGTGTAGTGGTAATTGTTCATAACCCAAGTTAAATCCAATTACCAGTGGAAATAAATCATGTGATATATATGCGAGAGCAAGTTGAACAGCGGCTTGTTCAAAATAAATATCATCTAAATAATTAATGTACGGTTCAAGCTCGAAATGTCGTAGTAAGCTTTGATACATGCAAACATGATTTGCTTTAGCATCTCCCAAGCCAAGTTCTTCTAAGTAGATATAGCTTAGATCTTTGTTCTCAAACAAAGAGGGGTGCGTAAGAGATGAATATAGCCATGAGCCATCTGCATATTTAACTGGAGCAACTTTATATAAAAACTCTAAAGCATGAGAGATGGTTGGAAAGTAGTCACGCCCAAGGCCTGATTTTCGTTGATCTAGATAACTTTGAAATTTAGAACAAGTTTGATCATGTTCGTGTTGTATATGTTGCCTAACTTGGTCTACCTGATCAATCCATGATAAATGAGTCGTATTGAGTTGATCGAATAGGGAAAGAACATAGCTTTCGGCATATTCTGTTTTACATTCACGATTCACTTTAGGGTCTAAAAAAAACTCAACCCAGTCTTTATTTGTTTTAGGACTAATTGTATTTAATTGTGATGGGGATGCTAGGGGATTAAGTACGGTGTTGTCCAACATCATCTTCTCCAAGCGTTATTAAGGGTTTAAACCACCATAACCTGCAAAGATGATAATGTTGTTTATTTTGTGTTCGATTTTTAGGGTGACTAAGTTATAAAAAAAAGCCCAAGTCTTAAATGCTTGGGCTTTTTTATGAGATGTATCATCTCGAATATGGCGTCCCTACGGGGATTCGAACCCCGGTTACCGCCGTGAAAGGGCGATGTCCTAGGCCTCTAGACGATAGGGACAGTGCAGAAATATATTTTAAACCATGTTATTTCAATTGAAATTAATGGCGTCCCTACGGGGATTCGAACCCCGGTTACCGCCGTGAAAGGGCGATGTCCTAGGCCTCTAGACGATAGGGACTTAATAAAATCTACTTCTGAAAATTGGCGTCCCTACGGGGATTCGAACCCCGGTTACCGCCGTGAAAGGGCGATGTCCTAGGCCTCTAGACGATAGGGACGTTTCAGAGGTGGGCGTATAATAGGGTGAAAATAGGGGGGTGTCAAACGCATTTCAGCAAAAAAATTAAAAAAATGGTGTGTTCGTATGAAAATAAAACAATATTGAATTTAAAGGCTAAATTTAGATCAAATCTCCAAGAAATATTAGAAAAGCATTGGAAAAATAGGAACTGTCTAAGCAAAAAAATAGCGACCGAAGTCGCTATTTCAAAATCAAGATTTATCGTGATAAAACAGGTAATAACTGGCATAGCATACAGCAATGAACGCTAAACACCCGAAAAAGCTAATACGCATACTTGGATCAAATACCATACTTAAGCATGTGATAAAACAGAACACAAAACCTAAGATTGGGACAATTGGAAATAATGGAGCAGCAAAGCCCAGCTCTTCTTTTTTGCGCCCTTGCTTATACCAATCGCGTCTGAAATTAAATTGGCTTAAACAAATACTCATCCACACAACGACCATTGTAAAAGCAGCAATACCTAATAAATTGGTAAAAATAGTCTCAGGTGCGAATTGTTCTGACAATAAGCCTGGTAACCCACCGATCATTGTCACGATCACTGCAACATAGGGGATACCACGTGCATTCACTCTAGAAAATACTGCAGGGAGCTGCTTTTTGTAAGATAAAGACCACATCATGCGTGACGCAGCAAACAAACCAGAGTTAGCAGCTGATAATAAAGCGGTAATAATTACAAAACGGATGATATCTTCTGCATAGGGAATACCAATATGCTGGAAAACAGTCACAAATGGAGAGCTACTCACACCTTCAGCAGCTAAGCCAGCTTCTTGATGTGGAAGAAGTGACGTTACTACAATGATTGTACCTACGAAGAAAATCAACAGACGAAAAATCGCTGTATTAATCGCTTTAGGAACATTTTTAGCTGGGTCTTTAGTTTCACCAGCAGCAACCCCAATTAATTCTGTTCCAGAGAATGCGAAGTTTACGATAAGCATCGTAGCAAAAATTGGGAATAGACCTTCAGGGAACCAACCTTGAGCAGTTAAATTGCTAAATAAAGGCGCCGTTTCGTAACCTTGATAGCCAATTACGCCAAAAATTGCGAGTAGGCCTAAGAGAATAAATGCAACAACAGTAATAACTTTAACTAAGGCCAGCCAAAATTCAGATTCTGCGAACCATTTTGTGGAAATCATATTTAAAACAAATACGAATACACCAAAGACTATAGTCCACATCCACATGGAACTATCTGGGAACCATTCCTGCATGAGGAGGGCGGCGGCTGTAAATTCAGTTCCTAAAGTAACCGACCAAGTTAACCAATATAACCAAGTGATGGTATAGCCTGTTCCTGGTCCAATATATCTTTTGGCATAAGCACCAAACGAACCAGACTCAGGCATATGAACGGCAAGCTCACCTAAACACAGCATAACCATGTAGGCGATAATCCCGCCAAGGATATAAGAAATAATGGCACCTACAGGCCCCGTTTGTGCAATGACTTCACCCGAACCTAAGAAAAGTCCAGTACCGATTGCGCCGCCAAGCGAAATCATAACCAGATGTCGAGTACTCATAGCGCGTTGTAAAGGCGCAGAATTGCCCTGATGCGAAGCATCATTCGGAGATGAGTGCATAGGATTGAAAATTCGAAACAAATGAAGCGAGTTATTGTAGTGAAAAACTACAATTCTTCAATGAAATAATAGTAATTTTGAATATTGAGTGATCGTATGAAACGATAATGGCGTCCCTACGGGGATTCGAACCCCGGTTACCGCCGTGAAAGGGCGATGTCCTAGGCCTCTAGACGATAGGGACGTTGCGAGGTGCTTGTATATTAAGGATAGACATTTCAATTGTCAAAAGCTTCGTATCAAAAAAAGTTTTAATCGTTCATACATTAAGCAAAAACAATCAATTAGTTTTAATTTTGATTAAACTGACAACAATAAGATTTTTCATGTATTTAAATAACATGGAGAGAAGGTCCTCACTATAAAAAAACGATCCGCTTTATATTCATCATATCAAACCAGCCATCTGTAAAATTTGATAAGATGACGTGGTAAGACAACGAAGGAAAGAGGCGTGTTGCCATTTAAACTCTGGGTGGATGCTGATGCATTACCTAAAATTTTGCGTGAAGTCATTTTAAGAGCTTCTGATCGTTATCAACTTGAAGTAACTTTTGTCGCCAATCAAAATGTAGGAATAACTCCTTCTGTTCGTATTAATTCAATACAGGTGATGAGTGGAGCAGATCAAGCTGATAAAGAAATTATCGAACGTATGAAAGAGCATGATATTGTCATGACGCAGGATATTCCTCTAGCAGCTCAAGTCATCGAAAAGGGTGGCGTTGCAATTCATCCACGTGGTGAAATTTGGACAGAAGCTAATATTAAGGCACGATTACATTTGCGTGATTTCATGGAAACTTTGAGAGGGGCTGGCGTTCAAACCGGTGGACCACCGCCAATTTCAGAAAGAGATAAGCGTGAATTTTCAAGTGCTTTGGATCAAACGATTCAAAAACAAAAAAGAAAAACTGCCTGATTTATCTTATCAATCGAGTTCACATGCCAGAAAAATCTAAACTTATGCTCATTTATGCCTTATTGGTCATCATCTGGGCAACAACTCCACTTGCGATTGTGTGGAGTGTAGAAGATATTTATTTAATGTGGGCATTGGTGATTCGATTAGGCTTGGCACTGCCTATCGCGGCATTGCTTCTCATTGTTTTAAAGGTAAAATTTCCTTTAAATTCAATTGCATTGCATAGTTATTTTGCTGGTTCATTTAGCTTGATTGGTTCACAATTTTTTACTTATGTAGCTACTGATTATCTAAGTTCTGGCATGATTGCACTGATGTTTGGATTAGCACCAATTATGGCGGGGCTTATTGGAAAATTTATCTTTCAACAAGATTTGCATAAGCTGCAATGGTTAGGAATGATCGTCGCGATTACTGGGCTCGTAGTGATCAGTTTTACTGGATCATCACAACATATCCATCCCATTGGAATTGGTTTAATGTTGCTTAGCGTTTTTTCATACGCAATGTCAATTTTTTGGGTAAAAAAAATAAATGCTGATGTAGCACCGATGGCACAGGCGACAGGTTCAATACTGGTTTCTACCTTTGTTGCATGTTTAATTGTGCCATTTATATGGAAATATTTACCTACTGAATTACCTTCAATGAAGTCATTACTTGCGATCATATATTCTGTTGTTATGGCTTCATTAGTGGCTATGTTTTGTTATTTCTATTTGGTCAAAAAAATCCAACCGACGACATTGTCACTGACAAATGTAATGACTCCAGTTCTAGCACTTGGTGTAGGCGCTGCATTTAATCATGAGAAATTAACGCTAGGTATGATACTGGGAGCAATGATCCTACTTCTGGGATTGTTTATGTATTTTTATCGGGATATAGAAGCGAATCAGAAATTTAAACAAAAAGTATTAAAGCCTTAAGTTGGATGCTCAGCGATTCTGTGAGTTTTTTAAATGCCTCAAGGCTTCTGTTAACTTTACTTTGTCTTGGGGATGTAACGTTAGAAAATATGCACCGGTTCTAAACAGCCCATTTTCTTCTTGATTGCTGTAGACAACTTGTGCAGTTGCAGCGATATGAAAATCATTTTCAGGGTGACTCAATGTGATGTGTATATAGGTTTGTTCAGGGATATGTTGCTCAGCATAAAAACTAAAACCCGTTTCAGACAAATTGACTTGAGTAGGTACTGGTAACATGGTTTGTACAATAGAGTCGTAAAGTGAGCCCGTAATGAGGTTTAATTTTTGATTAAATAAGGATAATATCCGAGCAATTTGTTGATCTTTTTGATTTAATTGTTCTAATTCGTACATAAGCGCATGATCAAATTGATCTAATTCTGCAAGTAAGAGAAAATAGCGCGGTAGTACAAAATTTGAATCATAGGGATCATTCAAAGCGACATCTTTAGTGATGATCTGATAATTTATTCTTAAGGCAGCATCAATACGTGACATGACGCGTCTTTCAATATTGCCACTTTGATGCTGAAGATTTTCCATTAAAACACCTCGGACTAGATGGTATGTTTAAACCGATCTCGCTGTATATAGGGTTGAGATACACTCGCGCACGGCGAAGTAATCACTTTATTTCTTTTATTGCTTTAGTTTCCATGATCGGTCTGACTTTGGGCGTCGCTGTTCTCATTACTGTGTTATCTGTAATGAACGGTTTCGATCGTGAATTAAAAAACCGTGTCTTGGGAATGGTACCTCAAGCGACTGTTTCCTCTACACAAATTCTAACAGACTGGCCTGAGCTTGCAAAGAAAATAGACCAACATGAACATGTGACGGGTGTTGCACCTTTTACACAGTTGCAGGGGATGTTAACAGCCCAAGGACAGGTTGCAGGGATAATGGTCACGGGTATTGAGCCTGACTATGAAAAAAATGTATCTATTATTCAAAATCATATGGTTCAAGGCGACATCAACTCATTAAAGAAAGGTGAGTTCGGGATTGTTTTGGGCAAGCAGATGACGGATGCTTTAGGTTTAAGTCTCAATGACAATGTAACATTGGTATTACCTGAAGCGACACCATCACCCGCTGGCGTTGTTCCAAGATTTAAACGTTTTAAAATTGTCGGTATTTTTAGTATTGGTGCGGAAGTGGACTCGATGATGGGTTACATCGCGCTAAATGATGCTTCGACATTGTTGAGACTGCCGGATGGTGCACAAGGTATCCGTATGAAGCTAGATGATATCTTCAAAGCACCACAAGTCGCTGAAGAAGTTGTTATGGATTTACGAGGCAATTTCTATCCATCAAATTGGACTTATACGCACGGCAATCTCTTTAGTGCCATTCAGATGGAAAAAGCAATGGTTAGCCTTTTACTTTTCCTCATTGTCTTGGTTGCAGCATTTAATATTGTATCTTCATTGGTGATGGTGGTTACTGATAAAAAATCTGACATTGCTATTTTAAGAACCTTAGGTGCTTCACCAGCAACGATCACTAAGATTTTTATGGTACAGGGTACGGTGATTGGTGTTGTAGGAACACTGGCAGGAGCAGCACTAGGTATCATCTTTGCAACGAGCATTAGTGGATTTATTGGCTGGTTGAACACTGCTTTTGGACTAAATTTGTTCGATGCATATTTCATTAACTATTTACCATCGTATCTACGTTGGCAAGATGTGGTGGTGATTGTTAGCTTATCACTAGCGCTAAGTTTCCTTGCAACAATTTATCCAGCGCTGCGTGCTGCCAAAGTTCAACCAGCAGAGGCTTTACGCTATGAGTAATATTGTCTTAGAAGCCAAAAATATTCATAAACATTTTACAGATGGTAAATCAACTGTTGAAGTGATTAAGGGATTGGATTTAGTTGTTGAGCAAGGACAATTTGTTTCAATTGTTGGATCAAGTGGTTCGGGTAAGAGTACGCTGTTACATGTATTAGGGGGGCTTGATCGTCCGTCCGAAGGTGTAGTGATGCTTAATGGGCAGCGTTTTGACACTTTAGGCGAAGCTGAACGCGGTTTCCTACGTAATGAACACCTCGGATTTGTGTATCAATTTCACCATTTACTTCCTGAGTTTACGGCTTTAGAAAATGTATCAATGCCGCTGATGTTACGTAAAGATGCAAATTTTAAAGAAGTAAAAGAACGTGCAGAATATTTGTTGAATAAAGTGGGTTTATCACATCGTTTAACGCATAAACCAGGTGAGTTATCTGGCGGTGAGCGACAACGCGTTGCGCTTGCACGGGCTTTAGTGGCTCAACCTAAATTGATGATGGCAGATGAGCCTACTGGAAATTTAGATCGTAAAACTGCCGTCACAATTTTTGAATTGCTTTCCGATCTGCGTAAAGAATTTAATATGGCAATGCTCATCGTGACCCATGATGAACAGCTCGCACAAACTGCTGATAAGATTTTGCATATGCAAGATGGATTGTGGGTATAGCCTAAAAATCCGATTAACAGTCTTGTTAAAGCCCACTTAGGTGGGCTTTAATCTATTTAAGAAAAATAAACATAAAAGTTAGATGTTCTTAATATTTATTCTCATCTTTTGGATCATTGGTGTTGCTACGATCAGCTTTCAGGGTGAAGTTGAATATTCAACTCTCTTGCTGGGTATGGCAAGTATCATTTTGATCATGGGTTACTTTGTACGATTAATGAGGCAACCTGATCGATTCATTTATCCTCACACCTCAAGTATTGTCCATTCATCATCAAGAATGCTTGTGCTAACGGGAATTTGTCTGATCACATTTGTTTTGGGGCATCAACATGCAAAAACAGCCTTACACGATCGTTTAGAGAAACGTGTTCAATATATTGAAGAAAAAGAAATAGTTGTCTATATCAATAAAATTAATCAGCTGAAAATGGATCAGGAAGGTCGATCAATACAGCAGCGTGCGCAGGTGATCGACAAGAAGCAAGGACAATCTCAAACGCTATTATTATATTTGCGAGAGTCAAAACTTGATACGACATTAGAACTTGGGCGCTATTATAAAGTTACGGGAAAATTAAGACCCGCACATAGTTATGCAGTAGATGGGGTCTTTGATCAAGAGAAATGGTTGTTGCAGCAAAATATAGCTGGAACAATGCGTGTAGATTGGATCGTACCTGTAAGTGAAGCGGTGTTATATTCTGAAGGTTATTTATCTTCAACCGATGCGCATCGGAGCCTTATCGCACGATTGAGCCTGAGCATTGAAAAAGCACGTTTAGCTTTTAGGGATGATATCGAACAGGGAGTATTCAGGAATAAGGGTTTGCTAGTCGCGTTACTCACAGGTGATAAGAGTCTACTGACGGAGCAACAAGAAGAATTATTTAAAAAACTAGGCATTACGCATTTATTGGCTATTTCAGGTCCACATGTTCTAATTTTTGCTGGCTTATTATCGTGGTTAATGGGGTATCTTGTATCAATTTTTCGTCCTCATATTTTTCTAAAAGTTCCCAAAACATATTTACTTTTAATCCCTTTCGTATGTGGGGTAATTATTTATAGTTTTTTTTCAGGGCTCGAAATTCCTGCATTAAGAACTACATTGTCAGTTTGTCTAATTAGTATCGCTATTTTATTTAAATTTAAGATTAAGCCTTTTGTACTATTACTTATCAGTGCAAGCTTAATGCTCTATTTAGACCCTTTTAGTATTTTATCTGCTGCATTTTGGCTTTCGTACGGCGCATGTTTGATTTTGATTCGTGTATACCAAACGATCGTTCATGAACAGCAAAACACTGCTTTAATCAATAAGCATCGTTTTATAGATAAAGCAAAATTGTATCTTAAAATACTTTTGCAATCCCAATGGAAAATATTTATTGCACTGATACCACTCACTCTACTGATATTTCAACAGATTTCTTTATTTGCGCCATTTGCTAATTTAGTTGCTGTTCCAATGATTGGTACCTTGATCGTGCCATTGGAAGTACTGGGCTATTGTCTCAGCTTTATTCCTTTTGTTGGTCAATTTTTATTTCATCTGGCTGATGTATTGATATCGGTTCTTTTGGTGCTACTGACTAAGCTGGGAGCAATATTAGACAATCTATTGAAATGGGTAGCGTTAACGAAAGCACAAATGTTTTTGCTCGCTTTGGCAGTATTCATGTTCTTTATGCCAAAGAATGTAATCCCTCGATTATGGATACCCGTATTAGGTGTGGCATTGCTGATGCCTAAACGTGATGATGGATACGATATCATTGAAATTTTGGACATAGGGCAGGGGCAGTCCATACTCTTACAGTCATCAGGGAAAACTGCTTTAGTTGATACAGGCGGGAGCTTTGATGAGAATACATTTAGTATCGGAGAAAATGTAGTTGTCCCTTTCTTAATTCAACGTGGCATATCAAAATTAGATCAAGTTTTTATCAGTCATCTTGATCAAGATCATGCTGGAGCATACCGCACTATTGGAAAACATATACAAATTGATCAAGTTATCTCAAATGAAAAAGATGATAGGTTTCAGTATGTTGAATTTGATTATTGTCGACAGCATCAACAGGTACAATTGGGTAAGATCAATATACAATTTCTCTCACCAGCTGAATCACAATTAAATTTTGTCAGTCAAAATCGTAATGAGCTTTCGTGCGTAATGTATCTGACATTACCCTATGCTAACGATTTTAAGCATATTCTGATTATGGGGGATGCAGGGTGGGAGACAGAGTATCGTATTTTAAAGCAGTATCCTGAACTTAGAGTAGATATTTTAATCTTAGGACACCATGGCAGTCGACATAGTTCATCTTACGACTTTTTAAAAAATACCAAACCTAAAATTGCCATTGCATCGGCTGGTTTTGATAACCGCTATAATCATCCACATCCTGTTGTCAAAGAGCGTTTAAAAGCGCTTAATATTCCGCTACTCGATACCCAATCGAAGGGCAGCATTCGAATGACCTTCGATAAAAACAGAGATGTACAATTTCGATATCATCGAGATCAAAAAGCGTGGTTAACTCGGAATATCCCCATAGATTAACTTACTTTTCTGACTTGCTCTATTTTTACTCTGGCTTGTTCTGCAGGGATACGATAAATGTTATGTAGATCAGGATTTGCACGGAAACGTTTATAGCTCCAATGAGCATGTTCAGGATAACGATGAATCAGGCTTTCTATTGCACGGTGAATTACTAACGTTCCGTCAGCGGGAGTGCCTTCATAAATCGAAGCATCCATTGGTTCAATAAATACATCAAAATCTTCAGTTTCATTGCGAATTGCATAGACCAAAAGGCCTTTGGCTTTAGTTTTTTGGATGAGTTTGGCACTTAAATTACTGGACTCGAGTGGTATGCCGAAATAATCGATCATTTCACCACCGTGTTTAGGATTGTGATCTGGAAGAATCACAGTTGTCCCCCCTAATTTAAGGGCTTTAAAAATTTGTCTTATACCACTCTCATCTGTAGGGACTAAAGTTGCTTGTTCTCGACTACGAGCCTGGCGCACAAATTGATCTGCTTCTTCATTCTTGATGGGTTTATACATGATGGTCATCTTAGTATATTGTGCGAACCACGCATTCATGACTTCCCATGTACCAAAATGTGGTGCGAGTAAAATAATACCTTTCTTTTCAGCCATTGCTTCATGAAAATATTCAGCACCAGTGACATTGCGTATTCGTGAAATATTGGTTTCGTTTGAGCTTCCCCAAATACTAAAAAATTCCATATAAGATTGAAGTTCGTTTCTTACCGCTGCACGAGTCACTAAATGTTTTTCTTCATCAGAAAGATGCGGTAAGCAAATGTCGATATTGAGGCGGATGGTATTCGTAGTTTTTGTAATTTTTAGCGTATTAATCAGCCCTGCAAGCATTTTTGCAAAAAAACGAGAAAAACGAATCGGACGGCGACTGAAGAAATTTAACAGGCGGGTTGTGGTCGATGTTTTGGTTTCAGGCATTAGATTCAAAATTTGGTAAGTTCATAGAATATTGTGATTTGGGTTTATTATATGTTAAATCTTGACTTATAAATAGTTTGACCTCATTCCTTGTATATAATGTCAGCTTAAATTTAATTTGGATGGTATGTATGTCCGCTTGGCCGCCTGAACCACAAAATGAAAATCAAAAACCAAATAACCAACCGAACGGAAAAGAATGGCAAATTTTAGAAAAAGCTGTTCTCGCATCTGTAGAAGAACAGAGACGTGCAAGACGTTGGGGAATCTTTTTTAAATTTCTTACTTTCGCATATCTGTTGTTTATAGTTTTGGTCATGGGGAAAAGTTGTTCAACGACTTCCACTGATAGTGCGGTGTCATCACAGCATATTGCTACAGTCGATATTGTAGGAACGATTGCTGCAGACCAGCAAAGTGTGAATAGTGCAGATACGATCAAAGGTTTGAAAAAAGCATTTGAAAGCAAGCAATCGCAAGCTGTTGTTTTAAATATTAACTCTCCGGGTGGATCTCCAGTTCAGTCTGATGAAATTTGGCAAGAGATCCAATATTTAAAGTCGGTTTATAAAGATAAAAAACTTTATGCATTAATTGGTGACACAGGTGCTTCAGGTGCTTATTACATAGCGTCTGCAGCGGATGAAATTATTGTTAATCCATCAAGTTTAGTCGGCTCAATTGGCGTCATTATGCCAAACTATGGAGTGAGTGGTTTGATGCAAAAACTTGGCGTTGAAGATCGCACCATGACTTCAGGTGAGAACAAAGCATTATTGTCGATGACACAACCAGTTGATCCTGCACAACGTGCACACGTACAAGGTGTATTGGATAATGTTCATCAACATTTTATTGATGCAGTCAAAAAAGGTCGTGGCAATAAATTGAAATCGCAAGACCCTGCTATATTTTCAGGTTTGTTTTGGACTGGTGAGCAGGCTGTGAAGCTCGGTATTGCAGATCGGATTGGCAGTATTCACACACTGAAACGCGAATTAAAAGTCGAAAAAACGGTAGATTATACTATTCAACGTAGCCCCTTTGATTCTGTGCTTGGACGACTTGGAAGTGAAATTGGTCAAGGTTTTGCTTCTTCAATTTCCAAGCAGATTCAATCTGAGCAGGTGAATCGAATCCAATGAAACCATTGATCCATTTTGCTCATGCCAACGGGGTTCCATCGAAAGTTTATCAAAAATTTTTTGATGCTTTGTCTGATCAATTCGATGTGATTTATACGACCAATCTTGGTGTTGATCAACGTTATCCTGTAGATCAACACTGGGAAAGTATGACACAGCAAGTGATTGATAATATTGTTCAGAAATCCCATGGTCGTAAAGTGATTGGTATCGGGCACTCCTTAGGAGGAGTTTTGACGTTCAAAGCTGCGTTGAAATGCCCAGAACTTTTTAGTCAAACTATTCTTCTCGATCCACCTCTTATTATGGGGCTAGAATCATTTGCTATGCATATTGCAAAGTCTTTGAAGTTAAAAGCAGTGGATCAAATGTCGCCAGCGGCATTGTCTAAACGTCGACGTGATCATTGGGATAGTCGAGAGCAAGCTGCAACATTACTTCGACCCAAAGCATTATATGCAGCATTTGATGAGCAATGTTTTAATGACTATATTCTATTTGCATTAGTTGAAGATCCAACGCGTGGCGGCGTTGAATTGGCGATTCCAAAATCTATTGAAGTGGATATTTTTAGAACCAATCCTTCATTATGGTGGCTGCCTCAACCTAAGCTTAAAGTTCCAAGTCAATTAATTGTTGCTTCTGAAGGTCCATTCTTAGCACGTAAATTCCCTCATAAAGTGAGGAAAAAGTTTGGTGTGCCTTTTAGTATTTTTGAAGGTGGACACATGTTCCCACTTGAACATCCTGAGCAATTGGCTGCGCATTTAAAAACTATTTTGACGCCACTAAAAAACGCAGCCTAAGCTGCGTTTTTTAAATCAAATATGACAGAACTGTATTGGATCTTTCAAAATTTGATTTTTATAGTGCACGCCTTCGGATGTGACTTGAATGGTTTGATTACAAATCCATTCTACAACTTGAGGATAAATTAAATGTTCAAGTTGATGTACACGATCAGCTAAAGATGCAACATTATCATGGTGCGACACTTTGAGTACGCCTTGAGCAAGTGCTTGACCTGCATCTAGTTCTGCAGTGACATAATGTACTGTACATCCATGCCATAAATCACCAGTATTTAATACACGTTGATGTGTATGCATTCCTTTGTAATTTGGCAGTAGAGAAGGGTGGATATTGATCATTTTACCCTCCCATGCTTTAACGAACTTAGCACTTAAAATACGCATAAAGCCCGCTAAAACTACAAGATCAGCTTCCCAGTCGAGCAGTTGCTGATGCATAACATCATCAAACGTTTCACGGTCTGGGAAGTTTTTGTGTTCAATCACTGCAGTTGCAATGTTGGCATGAGTAGCACGCTCAAGTGCGTAAGCATCAGGTTTATTCGAGATCACACCGACAATTTGACCTGAAAGGTTTGCATCAATTAATGCTTGTAGGTTTGATCCGTTACCAGATACTAAAACAGCAATTTTAATCATGTTTTAACAATAAACTGATTAAGCGAAGATCACACGAATTTTTTCGTCTGCACCTTCGACAGATTCAGCATTGTCAACAATGTGGCCCATTGTCCATGCTTTTTCACCGAGTTGATTTAAGAATTCAACTGTTTTATCAGCTTCAGCAGCATCAACAACTAGAACCATACCTACGCCACAGTTGAATGTGCGGTACATTTCAAATTGTTCTACACCACCTTCACGTTGAAGAAGTTTGAACAGCTCAGGCCATTCCCAAGAAGATTCGTTTACTACAGCTTGGGCACCATTTGGTAATACGCGAGGTAAGTTACCTGGTAAACCGCCACCTGTGATGTGTGCCATCGCGTGAACATCAACCTGTTTGAGAAGCTCTAAAATAGGTTTAACGTAGATACGAGTTGGCTCCATTGCAACATCAGCAAGTGGACGACCATCAACAATTTGAGTTAAATCAACATTTTTTACATCTAAAATTTTACGAAGAAGAGAGTAGCCGTTAGAGTGTGCGCCGCTTGAAGCAACACCAACTAATACATCACCAGCTTTAACTTTAGAGCCATCAATAATTTTACTATGTTCTACAACACCTACACAGAAACCAGCTAAATCGTAATCTTCACCTTCATACATGCCTGGCATTTCAGCAGTTTCACCACCGACCAACGCACATCCAGCAAGCTCACAACCTTTACCAATACCTGTCACTACATTTGCTGCAACATCAACATTAAGGTGACCAGTTGCGTAGTAATCAAGGAAGAAGAGTGGTTCAGCACCACAGACAAGTAAGTCGTTCACACACATTGCAACCAAATCCTGACCGATTGTGTCATGACGGTTTAAATTCAATGCTAAACGTAATTTTGTACCAACACCGTCTGTGCCAGATACGAGAACAGGTTCTTCATAACCTTTAGGAATTTTACAAAGTGCACCGAAGCCACCAAGACCGCCCATTACTTCAGGACGAGTCGTGCGTTTAGCGACTGATTTGATACGATCGACTAACGCGTCGCCCGCCTCAATGTCGACACCTGCATCTTTGTAGCTTAAACCAGTGTTTGGGGTAGAAGTTGAGTTGCTCATATTGAAGTCTCCGCATTCGCGCGGGGATTATAACCTGAATATACGAAACTCTTATGTTATTTATGCACTAAAATGTTATCTTTACTAAAATATTTTCCTTTACATAACGAATAATCTTAAAAAAGGCGAGTTTCTATGGTAGATCGTACCCTACGCCGTGTTTTTATCCTTGCAGGGATAGCTTTATTTCTCTGGATTTTATACTTATTAAAACCGGTCGTAATCCCATTTATTGGTGCATTTTTAATAGCTTATCTTTTCAGTCCATTGGTTGATCGATTGCATAAGATAGGTTTACCTCGTTGGTTGTCTATCAGTTTGGTATTTATTGGTATTGGTGTCGTGATCACATGGGCAATGTGGTATTTGGTTCCATTAATTTGGGAACAGCTGATGTATGCTAAATCCAGTATCCCGAAAGTAGTTCATTGGGTAAATTATAGCTTCTTACCGTGGTTATCAGATACTTTCAATATAGTGCCACTAGAATTAGATGTAGATCAGATTTCAGCAGCTGTTATGGAGTATGTTCAAACCAATTATAGTGCTGACAGTATCCAAGCGATGGCACTCAAATTGGCACAATCTGGTCTGAATTTTATTCAAATTGGTGGGACAATTGTACTGATTCCAATTATTGCATTTTACTTCCTCTTAGATTGGGATCGAATGCTGAATAGTTTACGTCGGCTCATTCCACGCCCTTATGAAGCTTCAACGCTTGAAATCGTAGGTGAATGCCATAGCGTACTAGGCGCATTTGTAAAAGGACAATTCCTCGTGATGATCCTTTTGGGGATTGTTTATGCCGTTGGTTTACAACTGATTGGTCTGGAAGTTGGTTTGATTATTGGCATGATTGCAGGCTTGGCAAGTATCATCCCATATTTAGGATTTGCAGTAGGAATTATTGCTGCCGTGATCGCAACTTTCTTCCAATTTGGTATGGATTGGACTCAACTCCTTTTAGTTGCAGTGGTGTTCATGGTAGGGCAAGCTGTTGAAGGTTATGTGCTTCAGCCATTCTTATTGGGAGATAAAATTGGTCTTTCTCCAGTAGCGGTCGTATTCGCTGTATTGGCTGGTGCACAATTGGCTGGTTTCTTGGGTATGTTGATTGCATTACCTGTTGCAGCTGTAATCGTGGTACTGCTCCGACATGCACGTGACACTTATGAAAGGAGTACAATTTATGGTACGCCACCTGTTGCCGTAGCTGATCATGGTGGTGGTGAAATTACAATCCAAACCGATCAGGTTGATATTGAGCTTGATCTCAAACCACAATCAATCAATAATCAACAAGATATTGCAACATCTGAAAAAATCGATGTGCAGAAACAAAATAAAGAACCTTAAGGTGACCAAGCATTTATGCGGCAACTGCAACTTGATATAGAACCTCAACTTGATGCACGGATCAGTGATTTTTCCGGCCCAGGTTGGGGACCCGTCATTGATGCAGTTCGCCAACTTCATGCTGGATTAATGAATCGATTTTATCTTTATGGCGGGGCGGGCACAGGTAAGAGTCACTTATTAACTGCAATATGTGACTCATATCTAGATGTGGGGAAATCTGCAATTAAAGTATCATTGCTAGAATTGCTCGATGCTCCAATTGAGGCGATTACTTCATTGGATCGTTATGATTTGGTCGCACTAGATGATATTGAAGCGATCAGTGGTGTACCGCATTGGCAAAAAGCGGTATTTCACTTAATAAATAATAATAATGATGGTGGAGGACAACTAGTCTTTTCATCTAGATCTGCGCCAATTGAACTGAAACTTGAATTACCAGATCTTCAGTCGAGATTAACTCAAGCGGTGAGTGTTAAAGTGCCAACAGGTCAATCCTATGCTGACCGCTATGCCTTATTACATTCTGTGTTGGAGCGTAAAGGTGTGCATTTTGATCCTTTAATTATTGATTATCTGCTGACCAATGGCCCGATACAGACCAGTACCTTATTACAAACGGTTGATCAATTATCAAAGTTACTACAGGGTGAAAAAGTTAAGCTATCCAATGCAACCCTTAAGCAAATCTACGCGCTCATCGATCAGTATAGTGCTTAAATGCTTTTTTAAATGTTATTCAAAACTCAAAATGTAGACTTTATCTGAACTCGGCAATTTTTTACTTAAAAATAATTGAGAATTCTAAAAATTTGTGACAGATTAGTCAAAATGGACAAATAGCGCTACATAATTAAAGTTCGCTACTTAAAAAAATAAAGAAAAATTAAGGAGATGGTAATGCTCAGACGGGGCTTAGGTCTTGTATTGTTGTGTGCAACAGGGCATGTATTCAGTGCAGATATTGTGGTTACGACCACTGAAGATATCACCAAAAATGATGATCAATGTTCGTTGCGTGAAGCAATTGAATATATTAATCAGGGTAAACCTGAAGCAGGTCTCAATGGCTGTGGTGGTAAAGATGCCACAGATAATATTATCTTATCTACGAAAGAATATCTCCTAAACGAGCAAGTTCGCATCTCTAAACCGATGGTTTTTAGAACGCAGTATGAAACTACCATTGTCGACGATATTCCTGGTACAAAAAATGCCGTCATAACAATGAAGGGTACTGATAGAATTTTCCATATTGAGCGAATTCGTCCTAAAGCTGATGATGAAATTAGAGATGCTGCAATTGGTGTGGAATTTTACGAAATTACCTTGCAAGGTTGTACTGCATCTGTATGCAAAGACAAAGGTGGGTTAATTCTCAATTATGAACGGCTAAAATTTGATAAGAGCCATCTTATCAATGGTAAAGCGAATTTTGGCGGTGCGATTTATAATGTTGAATCATTTATTGAATCCGAAACCAGCAAAATTCGTTCCGCGCGAGTGAATTTAGTTAATTCGTTATTGGAAAACAATCAAGCACAACAAGGTGCTGTTTTGTATAGTGAATATCCTGATTTTGACATTAGTGCTTCTGTTATTAAAGGTAATAAAACAACAGATTCAGAAGGTTTCGCAATCTATAGCCATAAAGTATTGAGTGAAGATGAAACTAAGGTGACTAATCTCAATTATGCCAAAGTGACTAATTCGACAATTTTTAATAATAAGGGCTATATTATCAATGTGAAGGATGGTATTGCGCTTAATAACAATACGCTGATCTTTAATGATTTTGGCTTGGTTTTTAATGCACCGTTTAAGAAGGCATCGCTTACTAACAATATAATTGCAAAAAATGGCAATCGAGACTGCCGTGTAGAGACTGCAATCGATCAATCAAATTTAAACAATAATTTATATGGTTTTGGTTGTGAGGGCACAGCTTCAGAAAAACTGGGCGAGCGCACATTATTAGCTGGGACTGATGTAGAAGGTGAATGTGATGTTAATTCATCTGGCATTTTATGTCCGTTCAAAGTCTATTCTGGCTATGCTTTAGGATATTTCCGCCCAAGAGTGTTGCCTAGTTATCGACAATTGACAGATTCTCCGATCATTAATCGTGGACCAGATTCAAATGGTACATCATGTGAAACAGTTGATCAGCGTGGCAACGCACGTAAGGATCGTATTTTGTGTGATCGAGGCGCAATCGAACTTATTCAGTCAAGTACGTCTTCAGGCAGATTTGGCAAGGATATCTTTTACGGAGAAATTGTTAAGTTAAATATTAATGATTTTCTAGGAGATGGTGAGCTAATACCTGCTAGTCAATGTGATGCCTTAGTCGGACCTCATCCCAAAAAAGAAGAATGGCAAGCGGGCTGTATGATCATCCAACAAAATAATTCTCCAAGTAAAGGTAAAGCAGAACTACTCCAAAATGGGGAGTTTACTTATACGCCTCAAGGGAATTGGCACGGAACTGATGATTTTAAAGTTTTGGTCGTTGTATCTACACGTCAATTGAATGAGTCAATGAATCCTTATATCGAAATTCCAACTGTCATTAAACAAGACCCCAGAGATACTTATACTAGCGATAAAGTAAAAACTTCTGGTGGGGGGCTAGGTCTAATCTCCGTATTAGGTCTGATGACTTTAATCGCGATACGTAGAAAAAAATAATAAGGGAATCGTATGTTGAAAAGTAGAAAAGCTTTGTTGACCTTAGCAGTCCTTTCTGCAATGTCTTTGATGGCTGCTGAAGATACAATAATTTATGTCACTACCTTTGATGATGAAGACGGTACTAATGATGCAAAGTGTTCACTCAGAGAAGCGTTGACGGCTGCTTCGACTAATCGAGCTTATGGAGGTTGTTCTAAAGGTAATACGGATCGAGTACAAACTGACATTATTCAGCTTGAAGCTGGTACCTATAGCTTGAATGCAGAGCTTCAGCCAACTTCTTCAGTGATTATTAGGGGTAAAGAGCCTGTCGATTATTCCAAACCGAATGTCATTTCAAATAGTTATCCTGCGCAAACTAAAATTCAAACTATAATTAATGGTCAAAATACACATCGAATTTTTAATACGACCAATCTAAATCGACCGAGTTTGAGTTTAAGAAATATAGAGCTGAGAAATGGTAAATCATCTACCAACGGTGGCGCTTTGCTATTGGGAGGCGAGACTGATTTATATAATGTAAATATCACAAAGTCTTCAGCGTTAAGAGGTGGAGCGATATTTTTGAATGACAGTGATAGCTCTTTAAGTTATTCGGTCGGGTGGGTGAGTGGTAATACAGCTCAGCAAGGCGCTGTTATAGCAATGTCTTGCTTGGATAATCTTGTGTTCACACGTCGTAAGATTGATTTATCCCGTATGTCTATTACCGAAAATGGAAATACAGCTTCAAACAGTTTATTCTCATTTTGTGGTGAACCTACAGCACAATTGCAAGCAAATACAATCTCTTCCAATGTATTAAATACTACACAAGGTCAAATTTTTCAATTTAGTGATCGTTTAACAGATGGGGGTCAAATAAATTTGAGTCCCAATTCTATTTTGAAGCTCGATAGTAATACGATTATCGCCAATACCGCGCGATCTGTGCTTTGGTATGGAAATACAGGTGCAAAAGCCTTAAATCATAATGTGATAGGTTTTAATCAGGCTAAAGCCTGTATATATAGTCACGGTGATGTGAGCCAAGTTGAGTCAGCAGGTATTGAATTATTGGCAAATGCTATTCCACTGAGTAATCCATCTATAGACTGTGATCTACCAGCAAAAGCGTCAGAAAATGCACAAAAAAATAGTCTTGATGTTAGTCAATTGAGTATCAATGATCTGTTTTCAACATCGTTACCGGTTAATGATGAGAATACTAACTTTCATCCTGTCTTTTTTCCAAAGATTAATTCTAGCGGTAAAGATTTAGTTGATTTTGGTACTGATGGTTGTTCGCTGCTTGATCAACGAGGTATTAATCGAATTGGATTGGACTCGCTCAACAGTTTAGATGCGACTCCCAATACTTGCGATATTGGTGCGATAGAAACCTTAAAGTTGACTGTTTCCAATTTAAGTAAAGCAAATGAATCACTGGTTCAAATAAAGAAATCAACTGAGAATAGAATTAAAGCATTCAAAGATGCTATTGCCGATCCTGAAACCAAAGAAGAAGTGATTGATTATTATAATAAGGAGCTCACCGATCAAAAAGCATTTTTTAATGAGTTAAATAATCTTAATCAATATCGTCCAATTTTGTTCGATCCATTTAAATTGAATTTACCAGATGAATTTGTTTCTCCTGATGGTAAGGTGCGAAAAATTGAGCATCTTAATGTTGATAATTATGATGTCAAAGTTGAGGTTGTGGGAGTTGGGAAATTAGATATCGATAAAACATTCTTAGGTAAGTTTGATGATCGGTTGAAATGTGAGTGGAAACCGCAGCTTAAGCAGATAGTCATGTATAGAACAGATGGTCGCATAACACCGAGTGGAGACTCTGAATTCTGTACATATACGCTTACTTCAAAAAGTGACAGTAAAAAAACATCAAGTGCATATTTAATTGGTAATTTTATCAATATCGTGCCAACTGTTCCTGAACGTGTGGAATATACAATCAATCCAAAAAAATCGACTCAAATCAGTGTAAATTTACTGGCTGAAGCGAGTGATGCTGGTGATGGCAACAGAAATGCAATCATTCCTCCAAATAAAAAGGAGTTTTACCATAATGCTAATGGGGATGAGGTATCAATTTATTTTGCAAGAGTACCGAATCCCGTTTCAATTATCGCGGATCGGGTAGAGCCATGTGCTAATGACCGTTTTAAAAAGTGCTATGGTGGAAACATTCGAGTTCAGTTGAACAATAATTTAGATGTCTTTTCCTATGATCTTAAGTACTCAGTATTGGACGCAGACGGCGCTTCATCAGGTGAGGGAACATTAGCTGTTCTAAATACGGAAACAGGGCCTGGAAGTTCTCGTACGAGTGGAGGGGGTAGCCTAGGTGGGTTTGGGCTTTTAGGACTCATTGGTTTAAGTTGGCTTAGAATGAGAAAATCTAAACCTCATTAATAAAAAAGCCAGCATTTGCTGGCTTTTTTTGTGTTTGATTTTGTGTAATATTTTGCAAAAATTAGTATATTTTGAACAGTTTATTGCTACATTTAAAAATTGCTGATCACTTTCTTAAATTACACCAATGTCATCTTTTAATGAGCTTATACCCTTAAATCAAATTGAAGTTAATCCTTCGGATTTGCTCTCAATTAAGAGGCATGATCTTGTTCCTTTATTGACTGATTCGTCTAAACTTAATTTATATGCTGAACATATTGTGCAGGCACAAAATGCTCTATTGGTAGGTATAGACCCCACTTTGAATAAAAAATTAAGCGAAACAATTTCAGATATTATTCAAAAATTGAATCAATCCAAAAAGAAATTAAAACAAAAAAAATTTAATGCTCTCCAAAAGTGGTTAGGTCTGGATTTGGAGTTCGGTGCGGGTCAAATTTCTTATATTCGTGATTTAGATAGACTCATTCTAGATGCTGATCAGCTGTCCCAACGTATTCACATTGAAATCCAAAAGTCTAGTTCTCGATTTCAGCAAGCAGTTGGTTTAAGAGAGCAAATGGCGCGCTACATTCAAGCAGCAAGACAATTTTTAACAGAATACCCAGATTTTTCTCATCAGCGCCATCCACTTGATAACTTTGAGGAGCGAATGGCTAAAAAAATACAAACATTAGAGTCGGTACAAGCAAACAATGATATTTCTCTCATGCAAATGCAATTGACTCAACAACTTTCATTAACTCTGACGGATCGTTTTCGCGAAGCGCAGCAAGTATTAATCCCAGCTTGGCAATATCATCTTGAGCAAACTCAAATTAAAAATGGCGCAGTCGATATTGAAAAGTTAGATCAAAGTCGTGAACAATTGATTCGATCTCTAAAAAAATCATTAATTAAAGAATAAGGTGTGTTATGTCTGATTTACCAATTCAAAAGAAAAATGAATCGTTAAGCTTAATTTCTACGGAGGAAAAGTTTTCCAAGTTAGATTTAAAAGAAATTGGGTTGACGACGTCAGACCTTGTAGCAGTCGAATCAGTACACCAAGAACTAGCTGATATGAATCATGCAACGGTTGCTGAATATGGGAAAAACATTGCGACTAAAACGGCGACTTATACGGATGAACTGCTGGATTTAGTCAAAAATAAAGATTTGGATGCAACAGGTCAAAAGTTAAATGAAGTCGTTACAGTGGCTCAACAGCTCAATACAAACAGTATTTTAAGCCCTGCTAAAAGTTCAGGCTTCTTGGGCAGTATCTTAAATCGATTTAAAGGTGCGAAGCAGAGCTTTGATCAAAAGTTCAATTCCACTAAAGAACAAATAGATGCTTTAGTTAAAGAAATCGAAACCTCTCAACAAGGTTTAAAAGACCGTGTAAATACATTGGATCGTATGTTTGATGGTGTGCAGGATGAATATAAACAATTAGGGGTTTATATTGCTGCAGGGAAAATTAAACAACAAGAAGTTCAAGAGCAAATAGCTGAATTGAGTACGCTAGAACAAGATGCGCAAACCAATCAAAAAATCTACGACTTAAATCACTTAGCAAACAATTTGGAAAAAAGAGTGAGTGATTTACAGGTATTGCAACAATCTGCGATGCAAACATTACCGATGATTCGAATTATTCAATCAAATAATTCAATGTTGGTGGATAAGTTTTATGCGATAAAAAATATCACGCTTCCTGCTTGGAAAAATCAAATTAGTTTGGCGATTTCATTACAGGAACAAAAAAATAGCGTCCAATTGGCCAATACTATTGATGATGCGACGAATGAATTGCTTAAACGAAATGCAGATTTATTACACCAGAATTCAGTCGATACTGCTCGAGCAAATCAACGTTCAGTGATTGACATTGAAACACTTGAACATGTTCAAAATACCCTCATTAAAACAGTGAATGATGTTATTAGTATTCAGAAAGAAGGGATGCAAAAACGTGAAGAGGCATCAATCCGTATTAAGGCTTTGCAAGGAAATCTTCAACAACTTGTTTTGGATTCGAGTCAAAATCAGCCAAAACACTAATATCTTGAGGTTTAAATTTGAATAAAACCAATGAATATCTTGTGGCGCAGACTGAGATTCAGAAAAGATTGTCTGAATTGTACAAACGAAATCGCATACTTAATTTATGGGGATTTTTGAGTACCAGTGTATTCATCATTTCAGTCGTGTCGCTTTTTATTCATCAGGACATGATTTATGGTTTTATGGGCATGAGTGAAACTGTTCAGCAGCTTCATTTGCCACATAGTTTAAATGAAGTCTTAAACGTGTACCAACATCAGCCTGACTATTTTTTTAATTTAATATCTTGGTTAGGTTGGTTCATTCTAAAAGTATTTAGCTCAGTCATTGGTGCTTTTTTTATTGTTCATTTTTTAAAAAAAATACGTTTTTTCTATGTGCGCTTTCAATCATTTGTGCTTAAGTTTGTAGGTTGGTTAATTGCTGTCATCTTAATTTGGTCAAGTTTGACCTATGTTCAATATGACTTGAATGATGAGTCTTTAGAACAACAATATCAATTAAGTCATTATGATAAATCGATTCATGAAAGTCAGATTGCTGTCATCATGAGTGAACAACAGGTCAATCCAATTATTCAAGCCTACGTCCTTGCGCAAGTGGCTTTGATTCACAAACCTGAAGATACCAAGCTAGCAACTGCATATTTAGCTCGACTTGCGCAAGCTGAAAGAAATGAAAAACAGTTTGTCGAATATGGCTTTAATGCAGAGCAGTTATGGTCAATGCAGCAACAAGTGTATGGTCAATCTATTACTCCTTGGGCAAAAGCGATAGATCCTCGGGCAAATCAGGCACGACAAATCTCAGAAGTCGTCAAGATGATGTTCATGCTGCTCTCAGCTATCATGTTATTGGCAATGTTTATTTTCTTTGGATTAGCTCGTAGTTTTAAAAGCAGAATTCAAACGATCACTCAACGTTTGGAGATATAGTTAAAGTTTGTACTGTTACGATCATCATAAAAGAATCATTCATTTTTAAATGGATGATTTTTTAATTCAATTTTTCGATAGTCTTTATGTAAACTAACTGTTTTACCTATTTTTGTATTTCTTCTAATATAGCTTTATCAAACAAATATTACTCCTTTGGAGACGTTAGCAATGTTAGATCAAAATACTTCAGCTCAATTAAAAACGCTTTTAGAACGCCTAGAAGGTCCAATCGAATTGGTTGCGACTTTAAATGATTCAGACAAATCTGCAAAAATCAAAGAACTTGTGGAAGAAGTGGTGGCACTTTCTCCATTCGTCACAGCTCGTTTTGATGGTCAAAATAAACGTGCGCCAAGCTTTGGTATTGCAAAAGCAGGTGAAGAACCGCGTGTCTTCTTCGCAGGTTTACCAATGGGTCATGAGTTTACTTCTTTGATTTTGGCATTGCTACAAACTTCTGGTTATGCACCAAAAGTATCTGATGAAGTATTAGCATCCATCAAAGCATTAGAAATCAAATCTGACTTTGACGTATTCGTATCTTTAAGCTGTCATAACTGTCCAGATGTGGTTCAAGCACTTAACTTGATCGCAATCTACAACCCTGGCACAACAGCAACCATGATTGATGGTGCATTCTTCCAAGACGAAGTTGAAGAACGCAAAATCATGGCTGTTCCAATGGTGTTCCAAGACAACGAACATATCGGTCAAGGTCGTATGACATTGGAAGAAATTGTTGCGAAGCTCGATACTAACTCTGCAGCGAAAGATGCTGAAAAACTCAATGCCAAAGATGCATTTGACGTGCTTGTGATCGGTGGTGGTCCTGCAGGTAACACATCTGCAATCTATGCGGCTCGTAAAGGTATCCGTACAGGAATCGTTGCTGAGCGCATGGGTGGTCAGGTCATGGACACCATGGATATTGAAAACTTTACATCAGTGCAAAAGACGCAAGGTCCTAAGTTTGCGGCTGAAATGGAAGCACATGTTCGTGAATACGGTGTCGACATCATGAACCTACAACGTGTGTCTGACATCAAAGGTGCGGATGAAACTGCCAACGGTTTAGTTGAAGTGACTTTAGAGAATGGTGCAAAACTTGAATCGAAAACAGTGATCCTGTCTACAGGTGCACGTTGGAGAGAAATGAATGTACCAGGTGAGCAAGAATACAAAACACGTGGTGTTGCGTACTGCCCACATTGTGATGGTCCATTGTTCAAAGGCAAACGTGTGGCTGTGATCGGTGGTGGTAACTCTGGTGTTGAAGCGGCAATTGACTTGGCTGGTATTGTTGAACATGTCACTTTAGTTGAGTTTGATACTAAACTGCGTGCTGACCAAGTATTACAAGACAAACTTAACAGCTTACCTAACACGACTGTCATCAAAAATGCGTTATCTACGGAAGTGGTCGGTGATGGCAAACAAGTGACTGCACTGAAATACAAAGACCGTGCGACGGATGAAGAACACACTGTCGAATTGGCGGGGATCTTCGTACAAATCGGTTTGTTACCCAACACGGATTTCTTAAAAGAAACCCAAGTTGAATTAACCAACCGTGGTGAGATTGTGATTAACGATCGCAACGAAACCAATGTAAAAGGTGTATTCGCTGCGGGTGACTGTACAACAGTACCTTATAAACAAATCATCATTGCCACTGGTGAAGGTGCGAAAGCATCACTGTCAGCGTTTGATTACATCATTCGTTCTGGACAGTAGTTCAATCATATTCTTTAAATAAGAAGTTCTTAGTTTTGTAGTTTACAGAGGTTGAAGATGCTAACACTTCAGCCTCTTTTTTTTGTAATCATTCCCTTGCTTTATATTATTTGTTAAATCAAATATATATTTTATTTGTAATTTTATTTCACAATAAATGGGTGTTTTGTGTAACAGGACCTGTTTATCGTGTCTGTTTTTTGTTTAAATATTAAGAAATTCTTTAGCCTTACTAAATTATAAAAGACAGATAATAACCATGCTTGCCAACATCTTTTCGGCATTGGAACAGCTCGGCCTAACCGCCCAAAACAGAGCCCTCCACATCCAATTCAGTCATTCACAACTGAATAGCCAAGTCTTCCTACAACGCATTGATGGCAGCCATGTCCTTAACGAAGGCGTGCAAGCAGAACTCATCTGTCTCTCGACCAATGCCTTAATTCCACTCAAACAATTCATCGGCACACAAGTTGCTGTCGATCAAGTCACCGATCAAGGCACCCTATTTAGAACCACTGGCATCATCACCGAAGCCTCACAAGGACAAAGCGATGGGGCACTGACCCTCTACAAACTCACGCTTAACGATGCAACTTCACTTTGGCACAAACGCCGTAACAGCCGCGTATTTATGAACAAATCCGTGGTCGAAGTGGTGGAAATCCTCTTTGAAGAATGGCAAAACAAAAGCCCACTCTTTGCCTCGAGCCTCAGCCTAGACCACAGTGGACTACAACAATACGACATCCGACCCTTCATCATGCAAAGCAACGAAAGCGACTACGACTTTCTGACTCGCTTACTACGCAGTGAAGGCATTAACTGGCTCATTGATGAAGCCCAACCGATTGTACCGAGCAACAACAGCCCGATCGAAGCACAAAAGCTCCGCCTGATTGACGACAACAGCCAATACCAAGCCCTTAACCGACGCAACATTCGCTACCACCGCAGTGATGCGACAGAACAATTTGATACCATCACCAGTTTTATTGGACAACGCAGCCTACAACCCACCGCAGTCCACCTACA